>NZ_CAKASO010000021.1:0-65724 GCF_916862475.1 Nocardioides sp. Leaf374 | reverse complement strand
CTCGCCGGCGCCCGCCGTACGCCGCGAGCGCGTGGCGCGCGGCGGGGTCTGGGCGGGAGCGTCCGCCGCCGGGCCGGCCGCACCGGCCGACTGGGCCGAGCGGATCGCGTCGACGAGCTGCGCCTTGCGCATCCCGCCCGCGCCGGCGACGCCCATGCCGGCCGCCAGCGCCTTGAGGTCGGCGAGCAGCATGGAGTTGAGCCCACCTCCGCGCTTGCGGGGGGCGTCGCCACCTGCGGGCGCGGGCGAGGTGGGGTCCGGGGTGTCCGTCACGTGAAGGTCCTTGCCACGTATCGATGCGGGGTCCTCGGCCGGGCGCGGAGAGGCCGGCGACCGAGGGTCTGGCTCCCCCGTGGGGCGTCCGACGGCCGGGATCCGGTCGTGCGGACGATCCGCCGGTGAGGACGGGGATCGGGGGAGGTTCCGCGCCCGAGAGGCCGAGCAGGCTGGGGGCGATGCCCCCGGTGCCGGCCGAGAGAGCTGCGGCGTGCGGTCAATGTAGCACCGCGCCGGCCCCGCGGGGCCGGGGATCAGGAGACGCGGACCCCGTCACGGTCCACCGCGACGTAGGACGCCTCCCACCCACGCGGCGCGCGGTCGAGCACGGCACGCACCGCGGCCGGGCGGCCCGCCTCCGCGAAGGCGAGCACGGTCGGCCCGGCGCCGGAGACCACCGCGGGCACGCCGTCGGCGCGCAGGGCGTCGACGAGCGCCACCGAGTCGGGCATGGCGGGCCGGCGGTAGTCCTGGTGCAGGTAGTCGCGCGTGGCCCGCAGCAGCTGCTCGGGCTGGCTGGCCAGCGCGGCGACCAGGAGCGCCGTGCGCCCTGCGTCGGCGGCGGCGTCGGCGTGGGGCACCTCGGCGGGCAGCAGGCCCCGGGCGACCTCGGTCGACAGCGGGGTCGGCGGCACGAGCACCACCGCGCCGACCCGCGGGTCGACCGGCGAGGTGACGGCGTAGAACCCCTCGTCGTCGTGACCGGAGATCACGAAGCCGCCGTAGAAGGCCGGGGCGACGTTGTCGGGATGGCCCTCGATCTCGGCGGCGAGACGGAAGAGCGCGTCGTCGTCGAGCAGCAGGGAGCCGCCGGCCACCAGCGCGCGGGCCAGGCTGACGCCCGCCACGATGGCGGCCGAGGAGGAGCCGAGACCGCGGGCGTGGGGCACGACGTTGCGGCAGGTCAGGCGCAGCCCCGGCGGCTCGGCGCCCATGAGGCCGAGCGCGGCCCGCATCGAGCGCACCACCAGGTGGGTCTCGTTGCGCGGCACGTCGGCCGCGCCCATGCCCTCGACGACCACCTCCAGACCCGAGGCCACGACCTCGGCGCTGAGCTCGTCGCGCAGGTCGAGCGCGAGGCCGAGGGAGTCGAAGCCGGGGCCGAGGTTGGCCGAGGTGGCCGGCACCGAGACGTGCACGGGCCCGTCGACGAAGCGGGTCACGCCGCCCTCAGGCCAGGCCGGCGGCCTGCGCCGCCGAGGAGACGTCGGCGTCGACCACGGTGTCGACCAGCGGACCCACACCCTCGAGGGCCGTCGCGGTGTCCTTGAGCCCGTGGCCGGTCACGGTGACCACCACCGTCGCACCCGCGTAGGACTCCCCCGCCTCGAGCTCCTGCAGCAGACCGGCCACGCCGGCCGCCGAGGCCGGCTCGACGAAGACGCCGTCGTGGGTGGCCAGCAGCCGCTGGGCGGCCAGGATCTGCTCGTCGCTCACCGCGGCGAATCGACCGCCCGACTCCTCGGCCGCGGCGACCGCGAGGTGCCAGGACGCGGGGTTGCCGATGCGGATCGCGGTCGCCTTCGTCTCGGGGGCCGGGAACGGCGACCCGGTCACCAGGGGGCTCGCGCCCTCGGCCTGGAAGCCGCGCATGACCGGGCGGCGGGTGGCGACGCCCTGCTCGGCGTACTGGCGGTAGCCGAGCCAGTAGGCGGAGATGTTGCCGGCGTTGCCGACCGGCAGCAGGTGGAAGTCGGGGGCGTCGCCGAGGAAGTCGACGATCTCGAAGGCCGCGGTCTTCTGGCCCTCGAGGCGCACCGGGTTGACCGAGTTGACCAGGGCGACGGGGTAGTCCTTCGCCAGCCCCTGGGCGATGGCCAGGCAGTCGTCGAAGTTGCCGCGCACCATGATGACCTGCGCGCCGTGGAGGATGGCCTGGGCCATCTTGCCGGCGGCGATCTTGCCCTCGGGCACGAGCACGAGCGGCTTGAGGCCGGCCTTGGCGGCGTAGGCGGCCATCGAGGCCGAGGTGTTGCCGGTCGAGGCGCAGACCACGGCCTCGGCGCCCTGGTGCTTGGCCACCGAGATCGCGGCGGTCATGCCACGGTCCTTGAAGGACCCCGTGGGGTTGTCCCCCTCGACCTTGAGGTGGACCTCGGCGCCGGTGAGGCCGGAGAGCCAGCCGGAGTGGACCAGGGGTGTGCCGCCCTCGCGCAGGGTCACCGCCGGGGTGCCCTCGGGGAGGTCGAGCAGGTCGCGGTACTCCTCGATCACCCCGCGCCACTGGTGGGTGCGGACCGGGGTCCTGGGGGCCGTGGTCGTCATTCCGCAACTCCTTCGACACGCATGACGGAGGTGACGTCACGCACGATGTCCATGGTCCTCAGGTGCGCCACGGTGGCGCTGAGCTGGGCGTCGGTGGCCTCGTGGGACACCACGACCAGCTGGGCGTCGTCGCCGCGACCCTCCTGGCGCACGGTCTGGATCGACACGTCGTGCTCGGCGAAGGCCAGCGCGACCGTGGCGAGCACGCCGGCGCGGTCGTCGACGTCGATCGCCACGTGGTAGCGGGTGCGGCTCTCGCCCATCGACAGCACGGCGCGCGCGGCGTAGGCCGACTCCCCGGCGCCGCGGGTGCCGGCGAGGCGGTTGCGGGCGACGGTCACGAGGTCGCCGAGCACCGCCGACGCCGTCGGCGACCCGCCGGCGCCAGGGCCGTAGAACATCAGCTGGCCCGCGGCCTCGGACTCCACGAAGACCGCGTTGTAGGCCTCGCGCACCGAGGCCAGCGGGTGGGAGCGCGGGATCATGGCCGGGTGCACGCGCACCGCCACGGCGTCCTCGCCGCCGTCGGCACCCGGGCGCAGCTCGCAGATCGCCAGCAGCTTGACCACGCTGTCCATGTCGCGCGCCGAGGCGACGTCGGCCGCGGTCACCTCGGAGATGCCCTCGCGGTGCACGTCGGAGGCGGTGACACGGGAGTGGAAGGCCAGGGAGGCCAGGATCGCGGCCTTGGCCGCGGCGTCGAAGCCCTCGACGTCGGCGGTGGGGTCGGCCTCGGCGTAGCCGAGGTCCTGGGCCTCCTGGAGCGCGTCGCCGAAGCCGGCGCCCGAGGTGTCCATCTTGTCGAGGATGAAGTTGGTCGTGCCGTTGACGATGCCGAGCACCCGGGTGACCGTGTCACCGGCCAGCGACTCCCGCAGCGGGCGCAGGATCGGGATCGCCCCGGCCACCGCGGCCTCGTAGTAGATGTCGCGGCCGGCCTTCTCGGCGGCCTCGAAGAGGGTCGGTCCGTCCTCGGCCAGCAGGGCCTTGTTGGCGGTGACCACGCTCGCGCCGTGCTCCAGAGCGCTGAGGATCAGGCCCCGGGCCGGCTCGATGCCGCCGATGACCTCGACCACGAGGTCGACGTCGTCACGGGCCACCAGCGCCGCGGCGTCGGTGGTCAGGAGCCCCTCGGGCACCTCGACCTCGCGCGCCGCGTCGAGGCGCCGCACGGCGACCCCCACCAACTCCACCGGGGCGCCCACGCGCGCCGCGAGGTCGCCCGCCTGCTCCTGGAGCAGCCGCACCACCTGCGACCCGACCGAGCCGCAGCCCAGCACCGCCACACCGAGCGACTTGTCGCTCTCCTTCACTCGAGACCACCCACGTCGGTTGCCAACAGATCGTCCTCAGTCTCGCGTCGTACGACGACGCGCGCGACCCCGTCCCGCACCGCGATCACGGGCGGGCGGAGCGCGTGGTTGTAGTTGGAGGCCATCGACCGGCAGTAGGCGCCGGTGCCGGGCACCGCCAGCAGGTCTCCGGGGGCGACGTCGCCGGGCAGGAACTCGTCCTTGACCACGATGTCGCCGGCCTCGCAGTGCTTGCCGACGACACGGGCGAGCACGGGCGGGGCGTCGGAGACGCGCGAGGCGAGCGTGCAGGAGTAGTCGGCGTCGTAGAGCGCCGTGCGGATGTTGTCGCTCATGCCCCCGTCGACCGAGACGTAGGTGCGCACCGCTCCCCCGTCGAGCCGCACCGCCTTGACCGTGCCCACCTCGTAGACGGTGCACATCGCGGGGCCCGCGATGGCCCGGCCGGGCTCGATCGACAGGTGGGGCTCGGCGATCCCCAGCGCGCGGCACTCGTGGGCCACGATCGCCGACATCTCCGCGGCCAGGCGTGCGGGCTCGGCCGGGTCGTCCTGCGTCGTGTAGGCGATGCCGAAGCCCCCGCCGAGGTCCATCTGCGGCATCGTCGCGCCGAGCTCGGTCGCGACCCGGGCGTGCAGGGCCAGCACCCGCTTGGCCGCGACCTCGAAGCCGGCGGAGTCGAAGATCTGCGAGCCGATGTGGGAGTGCAGGCCGAGGAGCTCGAGCCCGGGGGCGTCGAGCACGCGGCGCACCGCCTCCAGCGCGTCACCGGAGGTGATGGAGAAGCCGAACTTCTGGTCCTCGTGGGCCGTGGCGATGTACTCGTGGGTGTGGGCCTCCACGCCCGCCGTCACCCGGACCATCACGCGCGCCGGCAGTCCCTCGCGGGCCACGACCGCCGCCAGCCGCTCGATCTCGTCGAAGGAGTCCACGACGACCCGGCCGACGCCCAGGCGCACGGCGCGCTCCAGCTCGCCGACGGTCTTGTTGTTGCCGTGCAGCTCGACGCGCGCCATCGGGAAGCCGGCGCGCTCGGCGACGCTCAGCTCGCCGCCCGAGCAGACGTCGAGGCCGAGGCCCTCCTCGGCGATCCAGCGCGCGGCGGCGATGCTGAGGAAGGCCTTGCCGGCGTAGAAGACGTCGTAGTCGGCGAAGGCGTCGCGGAAGGCCCGGGCCCGGCCCCGGAAGTCGGCCTCGTCCAGCACGTACGCCGGGGACCCGTGCTCGGCCACGAGGTCGCTCAGCGCGACGCCGCCGACCTCCAGCACGCCGTCGCTCTTGCGCGCGGTGGTCGACCAGAGGTGGGTGACCAGGTCGTTGGGGTCGCTGGGCTCGCGCAGCCACGAGGGACCGCGGGGCCCCTCGGCGTGGGCCCAGCCGGCCTCGTGCGCCCTCACATCCGCTCCGGAGCGCTCACGCCGAGCAGGCCGAGGCCGTTGGCGAAGACCACCCGGGTGGCCGCCACCAGGGCCAGCCGGGCGCGGTGCAGGTCGTTGGGCTCCTCGTCGCCGAGCGGCAGCACCCGGCAGCTGTCGTAGAAGCGGTGGTAGACCCCCGCCGTGTCCTCCAGGTAGCGCGCGACCCGGTGGGGCTCGCGCAGCTCGGCCGCGCTGGCCACCACGCGCGGGAGCTCGGCGAGCGCGCGCAGCAGCTCGCCCTCCCGCTCGTGGGTGAGCAGGTGCATCGCGTCACCGGGCTCGAGGCCGAGGGCCGCGGCGTTCCGCAGGATTCCCGAGACGCGCGCGTGGACGTACTGCACGTAGTAGACGGGGTTGTCGTTGCCCGACTTGGCCCACAGGTCGAGGTCGAGGTCGATGTTGGAGTCGGAGCTGTAGCGGGCCAGGGCGTAGCGCGCGGCGTCCTTGCCGATGGCGCCGACCAGGTCCTCCAGCGTGATGACCGTGCCGGCCCGCTTCGACATGCGCACGGGCTCGCCCTCCTTGAGGAGGTTGACCATCTGGCCGATGAGGATCTCCAGGTTCTCCCCCGGCCGGTCGCCGAAGGCGGCGCACATCGCCATCATCCGACCGACGTAGCCGTGGTGGTCGGCGCCCAGCATGATCAGGCAGCGGTCGAAGCCGCGCTCCCGCTTGTCGAGGTAGTAGGCGAGGTCACCGGAGATGTAGGCGCCCTGACCGTCGGACTTGATGATCACCCGGTCCTTGTCGTCGCCGAACTGCTCGGTGCGCAGCCAGACGGCGCCGTCGGCCTCGTAGGTGTTGCCCATCTCGGTGAGCCGCGCGATGGCCCGCTCCACGGCCCCGCTGCGGTGCAGGTCGTCCTCGTGGAAGTAGACGTCGAAGTCGACGCCGAAGTCGTGGAGGCTGGCCTTGATCTCGGCGAACATCATGTCGACACCGACGGCGCGGAACACCTCCTGCGCCTTCTCGTCGTCGAGGTCGCGCACCTCGGGCCGCTGCTCCGCCACGGCCGCCGCGATGTCGTGGATGTACTGGCCGCCGTAGCCGTCCTCGGGCGCGGGCCGTCCCTGCGCGCTCGCCAGCAACGAGCGGCTGAACCGGTCGATCTGCGCTCCGTGGTCGTTGAAGTAGTACTCCCGGGTGACCTCGGCACCGGTCATCGTGAAGATCCGACCCAGGGCGTCACCGACAGCAGCCCAGCGCACCCCGCCGATGTGGATGGGGCCGGTGGGGTTCGCGGAGACGAACTCGAGGTTGATCCTCTCGCCGGCGAAGGCCTGGCTCGCGCCGTAGCGGTCGCCGGCCGCGAGCACGTCGAGGGCGACGCGGCCCTGGGCGCCGGCCTCCACGGTGATGTTGAGGAAGCCCGGCCCGGCGATCTCGACCTCGCCGACGCCGTCGACCGCACCGAGGCGCGCGGCGACCAGCTCGGCCAGGGCCCGCGGGTTGGTGCCGGCCCTCTTGGCCAGCTGGAGCGCGACGTTGGTGGCGTAGTCACCGTGCCCCTTCTGCCGGGGTCGCTCCACCGTGACGCTGGTCGGGACGCCCTCGGGGAGGGTCAGCGAGGCCTCGTCGACGAGGGCCGACAGGACGTCGACGATGGTGGCGGAGAGCTGCTCGGGAGTCACCGGTCAAGGGTAACGAGGTCGGGCGGTCGACCCGACCACGGTCTCGCGGGCCCGTGGCGGCCCGGCTTCGACGCCGGGCCGGCCTGGTTGTAGGGTTCGGAACCGCGCCGCTGGTCGGCGTGAGCGCCTCCGTAGCTCAGGGGATAGAGCACTGGTTTCCGGTACCAGGTGCCGCAGGTTCGAATCCTGCCGGGGGCACACCTTCTCTTCTTTCGTCTCGTCCGGTTCTCCCCGGGCGCGGCACCGTCGTGGTCTGGACCGCCGGACGTGTGACCTAACTTCCACGTCAGCCCGGCGTTCACTCAGCAACGAGGGGTCTCGGGGTCCCTCGGCCCGGGAGGCGCACGCGGCCGCACGGCCTCACGCGCCCCTCCCGGCCGGCCCCCACTCGCTGACGAAAGCAGGAACAGTGAAGACGACCCTTCGACGGGCGGTCGCGGTCTCCGCGGTCTGCGCCGCCGGCCTCGCCGGCACCCTGACCACCCCCACGACGGCCACGGCCGAGGACGCCCCCTCCGCCCGGGCCGAGCGCCGGCTGACCGACTTCGGCATGAAGGCCAACGTCTACGGCACCAAGGTGCTGCTGGGCGGCGTGGAGCTGAAGAGCCTCAAGGACGCGCGCGCCAACCAGCCCTGCACCCGCACCGCCGGTCTCTCCGACGTCGTGGGCTCGCTGCTCAGCACCGACACGCTCCCCGTCCCCGACGACCTGGTCCACCTCTCCCCCAGCACCAGCAGCTACGAGACCTACGAGACCGCGGGTCGCACGGGAGTGCGCGGCATCAACACCATCGCCGACATCGCCATCGGCGGCGAGGTCGTCGACGACCTCGCCATCCCGACCCTCAGGATCGAGGGGCTGCGCTCGGTCGCCGACTCCTTCTACGACCGCTCCGCCGTCGACGCCCGCGGCGCCCGCGGCGCCTACGGCACCGACCACTCCTTCGGCTTCGAGGGCATCTCGTTGGACTACGACGACACGGTGGTCGAGGGCACCCCGCTCGCCGACCTGCTCGACATCGTCAACGACGCCACGGCCCCCGTCTCCCAGGTCGTCGACCAGCTCGTCGAGCTGCTGTCGTCGGTCGCGGGCAACACCGTCGAGATCCCCGGCCTCGGCTCGATCGGGCTCGGTCGCTCCGGCGGCACGGTCGGGAAGACCTTCGCCACCTCGGAGACCTACGCGCTGAAGATCGACGTCGACCCCAGCGAGGCGGCCAACGACTCGGTGACGACGCTCCAGCTGGGCCGCGCCAAGACCCGCATCTCCAGCCCCGTGCGCTCGGGCGTCTTCCGCTCCACCGTCATGGGCCTCGACCTCTTCGCGGGCAACGACCTGCTGCACATGGGGGGCATCGGCACCCAGACCATCCCCTGCGAGGGCACCGGCGGCGACGTTCGCACCAAGACCGTCGAGCAGGCCCAGGTGCTGCTCGGGGGCCTGGTCACCCTGACCGGGCTGGAGTACAAGTACTCCGGCGAGCAGCTGCCCCGCGGACGCGCGCGCTCCATGGTGGCCAGCAACCTCGGCCGGCTCGAGATCCCCTCGGCCGGCCTGGTCATCACCGGCATCGGCTCGCGCATCGACCTGCTGAGCAAGGGCGCCGGCACGAAGGTCGCCCGCACGGTCGAGGTCAAGGTCGCCGACATCCTGCTCGACGGCGAGTCGATCAAGCCCGACGACCTCTCCCTCGGCGACCAGGTGCTCTTCGGCGACAACGGCGTCATCACCTTCGGCCGCATCCCCGCCGGCGGCAGCAACTTCTACGGCACCGAGGTCAGCGCCATCTCCGTGCGGATCCCCGGCGTCATCGACCTGATCGACGTCGGCTGGGCCGGCTCACGCATCTATCCTCGCTGACCCTCCCCGGCCTCCCAGCAGCACCCCGACAGCACACCGGCAGCACCCCAGCAGCACCCCGACGCCGGGGCGGCACCGCCGCCCCGGCGTCGCCGTGTCCGGCACCGTCCCCGCACACCCGCCCGGGGGAGCCCCGCGCCGGCTCCGGTGCGGGTATCGTTCGACCATGCAGGAGCGCCCCTTCACCAGCACCCTCGACTCCGGTGTCCTCACCGTGAGCGGGAGCATCGACGAGTACGCCGTCATGACGCTGCGCAACCAGATCGCCGCACACTCCGCCGACTACACCGGCCGGGTCGTGATCGAGCTCAGCGACGTCGACTACCTCCCCAGCGTCGCGATCGGCGTGCTGGCCAAGGCCATGTCGCAGGCCCGACGCGCCGGCGGGTCCGTCGAGCTGGTCGCCCGGCGCGACACCCTGGCCCAGAGGATGCTCACCGTCGTCGCCCTCCCCTACCGGGAGTCGCCCGACGACGAGGAGCCCGACCCGTCAGGCGCCCCGGGTGCCGTCGCCTGAGCCAGTGCGGCCACCGGTCAGGGCGCAGCTCGCCCTGCCCTTCACCGTCGACTCCGTCACCGAGGCCCGGCACCGGCTCGGTGACCAGCTCGAGGCCGCCGGGGTCAACCGTGTGACCGTGCAGACCGCGTGCGTCATCGTGAGCGAGCTGGTCGCCAACGGCGTCCGGCACGGACGCGGCGGGGCCAGGCCGGCCCTCGAGGTCGCGTGGGAGACCCGCGGCGAGGACCTCGTCATCTCGGTGGCCGACGGCGGGGGTGCCTCACTGCCCGTCGTGCGACCGCCCGACCTCGACTCCGACTCCGGGCGCGGGCTGATGATGGTCGCCGGTCTGAGCCGACGGTGGTCCTACGACACCTCGCGCGGCACCACGGTGCGCGCCGAGATCGAGCTGGGCTGAGCGCGGCCCACCGGCTCAGCAGCCGCGGGGCAGGGTCGCGTCCTGACGGGCGGCGTCACCGAGCCGGCGGGCGACCGGTACGTCGGGCAGCACGACGCTGGCCGCTCCGACCTGACCCAGGGCGCCCGGCACGACGCACGTCGTGATCCTGCTCCGGTCGACCTGCGCCACCGCCTGCGCCAGGCGGAACAGCTCGACCGGAGAGGCGTCGGTGGCGGTGTGACGGAGCACCGTCGCGACACCGCGCTCGAGGAAGCCCGGCCGGTCGGCGCGCTCCGCGATCGCGGCGTGGATGCCGCGGAGCACCCGCTGCTGGTTGGCGGAGCGGTCGAAGTCGCCGCCCGCGAGACCCTTGCGGATCCGGGCGAAGGCCATCGCGCCGTAGCCGTCGAGGCGGATGCGGCCCGCCTCGAAGCCGAGGGGCTTGAGGTCGGGGTCGGAGAAGGCGCGCGGGTTGCCCACCTCGATACCGCCGATGTCGTCGACCATGTCCTCGAAGAAGGGGAAGCGGGTGACCATCACGTAGTCGGGCTCGATCCCGACGAGGTCGCCCACCGTGCGGGCGAGCAGCTGCGGGCCGCCGTAGGTCAGCGCGGCGTTGACCCGGTCGGAGCCGAAGCCGGGGATCGGCACGTAGGAGTCGCGCGGCACGCCGATCGACGCGGCGGCGCCGGTGCGGGTGTCGAGACCCACGAGCTGGAGGGCGTCGCCGCGCACCCGGGTCATGTCCTCACCGGGCCGCGCGTCGGAGCCCACGGCGAGGATCCACACGACGTCGGGGGTGAGGTCGACCGCCTGGGCGCGCCGTACCTCCACGAGCACCGCCTGCGGGCTGCTCACCGCCGAGCCGGGCACCGTGAGTGCGGCCAGCACCAGCACCGCGGCCAGCACCACCCGGCGCCAGCCGCGTCGCGCGGCCCCGCCGGCCGACCTCCCGACCTGCTCCTGCGAGCCCGTCATCGCACACCCTCCCCCTCACGCGCCGGCTCGCGCGCCGGCTCACGTGCCAGGCGCCCCTGGGTCAGGTCGTAGGCGAAGACCCGCCAGGCGTCACCGTCCCAGGTCAGGGAGAGCCGCCCCTGCACGCGACGCGCGACCTGCTCGTCGGCGCCGCTCAGCGGCACGTAGTCGAGCAGGACCCGTGCGGTCGCGCCGCGCACACGTCCGCCGTGGGCCAGCAGGTCCACCACGACCCGCTGCCGCGCGGCACGGACCGCGTCGACCCCCTCGCCCAGCGAGGCGGCACTGGTGCGGGCCCGCTCCGCCCTCGCGGCCTCGCGCGCCCCCGCGGTGAAGCCGGGGAAGGCGTCACGGACGTCGGAGCGGGGCCAGGGACCGTCGAGGAAGGCCGCGGCGTACCAGTCGGCCACGACCTGGCCGACCCGCTGCACGACACCCTCGCGGCGGGCCGCCGGCAGTCGTCCGACGACCTCCCCGGTCCGCACGACCACGGGCGCCGACGAGCGGCCGGTGGCTCCCAGGGTCGACGACGCACCGGCGGCGGGCGGGTCACCGCCGTCGGGGGCCTCGTCGGTGCAGGCCCCCGTCGTCAGCAGCAGGGCGAGGGTGAGCGCCCCGGCGGCCCGACGTGCGGACCGCGCTCGGCGCGCGCGCCCGGGCGGCCTCGGCGACACGCCAGGGGCCGTGGGCGGGAGGGGCATCATCGGGTCGTCGTCCTCTCGTGGGCGCCGTGGTGGCGGGGCGCGCGTCGTCCAGTGACCCCGGGCCGGGTGTGGTGCGGCTAACACCCTGCCCGAAAGGTGACCTCAACCTCGGCATTTGCCGGGTCGGGGGACTAGCCTGGACCACGGAAAACCACCCACCCCGCGCGCTCCCGGAAGAGGCGAAGCAAGTCGTGCCGCAGTCCCCTGGCAACAAGTCTCCACACCCCACCACCACCACGGAGCCGCCTGCGGACTTCGGCGCCAACGAGTGGCTGGTCGAGGAGATGTACGACCAGTACCAGGCCGACCCGTCGAGCGTCGACGCGACGTGGGTGACGTTCTTCAAGAACGGCGGCGCCGAGGCCGTGCTCGGCAACGGCAACGGCAACGGCTCGAGCAACGGCGCAGCAGCCGCGAAGGCGCCCGCCGAGAAGGCTCCCGAGAAGGCCGCCGCGCCCGCCCCGGCGAAGGCCCCGGCCGCCGCGCCGGCCCAGCCCGCCGCGAAGGGCTCCGACTCCCCCGCCCCGGTCGCCAAGCCGCGGCCGGCCGGCAAGGCCGCCGAGCCCGCGAAGGGCACCAGCAGCCCGGTGCCGAAGGAGTCGCGCCCGGCGGAGCCGTCGCCGGCCAAGGACGAGCCCACCTACACCGTCCTGCGCGGCGCCCCCGCGCGCACGGCGCAGAACATGGACGTGTCGCTGACCGTCCCCACCGCCACCTCCGTGCGCTCGGTGCCGGTCAAGCTGCTGTGGGACAACCGCACCGTCATCAACAACCACCTCGCCCGCGCCCGCGGCGGCAAGGTGTCGTTCACCCACCTGATCGGCTACGCCCTGGTGCAGGCGGTGAAGTCGATGCCGGAGATGAACGTCGGCTTCGACACCGTCGACGGCAAGCCCAACCTGATCACCCCCGCCCACATCAACCTGGGCCTGGCCATCGACGTGCCCAAGCCCGACGGCAGCCGTCAGCTGCTCGTGCCGGCCATCAAGGCCGCCGAGACCATGGACTTCGCCGGCTTCTGGACCGCCTACGAGGACATCGTCGCCAAGGCGCGCGACGCCAAGCTCACCGTCGCCGACTTCCAGGGCACGTCCATCTCGCTGACCAACCCCGGCGGCATCGGCACCAGCCACTCCGTGCCGCGCCTGATGAAGGGCCAGGGCGCCATCATCGGCGTCGGGGCCATGGAGCTCCCCCCGGAGTGGCAGGGCGCCTCCGACGAGGCCATCAGCCGCAACGGGATCAGCAAGGTCATGACGCTGACCTCGACCTACGACCACCGCGTCATCCAGGGCGCGCAGTCGGGCGAGTTCCTCAAGCGCGTGCACGCCCTCCTGCTGGGCGGCAACGACTTCTACGACGAGATCTTCCGGTCGCTGCGCATCCCCTACGAGCCGATCCGCTGGAGCAAGGACATCTCCACGGCGCACGACGACGAGATCTCCAAGCAGGCGCGCATCCTCGAGCTGATCCACGCCTACCGGGTGCGCGGCCACATGATGGCCGACACCGACCCGCTGGAGTACCGCCAGCGCAGCCACCCCGACCTCGAGGTCGAGTCGCACGGGCTGACCCTGTGGGACCTCGACCGCGAGTTCGCGACCGGCTCCTTCGGTGGCTCGGGCCGTCGCTTCATGAAGCTGCGCCAGATCCTGGGGATCCTGCGTGACTCCTACTGCCGCACCACCGGCATCGAGTACATGCACATCATGGACCCCGAGCAGCGCCGCTGGATCCAGGAGCGCGTCGAGGTGCCCCACACCAAGCCGCCGCGCGAGGAGCAGCTGCGCATCCTGCTCAAGCTCAACCAGGCCGAGGCCTTCGAGACGTTCCTGCAGACCAAGTTCGTCGGGCAGAAGCGCTTCAGCCTCGAGGGCGGCGAGACCACGGTGCCCGTGCTCGACGAGATCTGCGAGGCCGCGGCCGAGTCGGGCCTCGACGAGGTCGCCATCGGCATGGCCCACCGCGGCCGGCTCAACGTGCTGGCCAACATCGTGGGCAAGAACTACTCCCAGATCTTCCGCGAGTTCGAGGGCAACATCGACCCGCGCACGGTCCAGGGCTCCGGCGACGTGAAGTACCACCTCGGCGCCGAGGGCGAGTTCGAGTCCGGCACCGGGGAGAAGATCAAGGTCTCCGTCGCCGCCAACCCCTCCCACCTCGAGGCGGTCGACCCGGTGCTCGAGGGCATCGCGCGCGCCAAGCAGGACGTGCTCGACCAGGGCGCGGCCTACCCCGTGCTGCCCCTGCTGGTGCACGGCGACGCGGCGTTCGCGGGTCAGGGCGTGGTGGCGGAGACGCTCAACCTGTCCCAGCTGCGCGGCTACCGCACCGGCGGCACGATCCACCTGGTCGTCAACAACCAGGTCGGCTTCACCACCTCGCCGGGCTCCTCGCGCTCCTCGCTCTACTGCACCGACGTGGCCCGGATGGTCCAGGCGCCGATCTTCCACGTTAACGGCGACGACCCCGAGGCGTGCATCCGCGTCGCCCGACTGGCCTTCGAGTACCGCCAGGCCTTCAACAAGGACGTCGTCATCGACCTGGTGTGCTACCGCCGCCGCGGCCACAACGAGGGCGACGACCCGTCGTACACCCAGCCGCTGATGTACGACCTGATCGAGCAGAAGCGCTCGGTGCGCAAGCTCTACACCGAGTCGCTCATCGGTCGTGGCGACATCACGATCGAGGAGGCCGAGCAGGTCCTGCGCGACTACCAGCAGCAGCTGGAGCGCGTGTTCACCGAGGTGCGCGAGGCCACCGGCCAGCCCTCGGAGTGGACCACCGTGCCGGACTACCCGGACAAGCCCGCCGGCGAGACCCAGACCGCGGTCACCCTCGAGGTGCTCAAGCGGATCTCCGACGCCTACGTCACCCCGCCCGACGGCTTCACGGTCCACCCGAAGGTCATGCCCCAGCTCCAGCGCCGGGCCAAGGCCATCACCGAGGGCCCCATCGACTGGGGCACCGGCGAGATCCTCGCCTTCGGGTCGCTGCTCATGGAGGGCCGTCCGGTCCGCCTGGCCGGCCAGGACTCGCGCCGCGGCACGTTCGTGTCGCGCTTCGGCACGATCATCGACCGGGTCAACGCCAACGAGTGGACGCCCCTGGCCAACCTCACCGAGGACCAGGCCCGCTTCTACCTCTACGACTCGCTGCTCAGCGAGTACGCCGCGCTCGGCTTCGAGTACGGCTACTCCGTGGCCCGCCCCGAGGCGCTCGTGCTGTGGGAGGCGCAGTTCGGCGACTTCGTCAACGGCGCGCAGACCGTCATCGACGAGTTCATCAGCTCGGGCAAGACCAAGTGGCGCCAGGAGTCCGGCGTCGTGCTCCTGCTCCCCCACGGCTACGAGGGACAGGGACCCGACCACTCCTCGGCGCGCATCGAGCGCTTCCTCACCATGGCCGCCGACGAGGCCTTCGTCGTCGCCCAGCCCTCGACGCCCGCGTCGTACTTCCACCTGCTGCGGCAGCACTCGCTGGGCTCGACCCACCGCCCGCTCATCGTCTTCACGCCGAAGTCGATGCTCAAGCGCAAGGAGGCCGCCTCGCGGCCCGAGGAGTTCACCGAAGGGTCCTTCCGGCCCTTCATCCCCGACGCCGAGGCCGACCCCGAGAAGGTCGACACGCTGCTGCTGTGCTCGGGCCGTGTCACGTGGGACCTCATGGTCGACCGGGCCAAGCGCGAGGGCGCCGAGCGCTTCGCGATCGCCCGCGTGGAGCAGCTCTACCCGCGCCCCGAGGAGGAGATCCGGGCCGAGATCGCCCGGTTCCCCCGCCTCAAGCAGGTCCGGTGGGTGCAGGACGAGCCGCTCAACAACGGCCCGTGGCCCCACTACGCCCTCAACGTGTGGCCGGGCGTCGACGCCCAGGTGGAGGCCGTCACGCGGGCCGAGTCGTCCTCGCCGTCGGTCGGCACCGTCAAGCGCCACATGGCCGAGCAGAAGGACCTGCTCGACCGCGCGTTCGCCTGACATGTACTTCACCGACCGCGGGATCGAGGAGCTCGAGCGGCGCCGGGGTGACGAGGAGGTCACCCTGGCGTGGCTGGCCGAGCGGCTCCAGGAGTTCACCGACACCCACCCGGAGTTCGAGACCGCCGTGGAGCGGTTCTCCACCTGGCTGGCCCGTCTCGACGACCCCGACGACTGAGCGGCACGACGAAGGGGCCCGATCCGGTGACGGATCGGGCCCCTTCGTCGTGAAGGCGGGTGCCGGACTACCGCTCGTCGACCTCGGGGAAGGGCTCGACGTGCTCCGCCGAGGCACGGCGAGCGGCGTCGCGCAGCTCGAAGACCTCGGTGGCGAGCCCGCCCAGGGCACCGGCGACGTCCTTGACGGCGCCGGTGAGGATGGTCGCCACCTCACCGACGGTCGTCGCGGTCGCCTCCACGGCGCCCTGGAGGGCGTCCTTGCGGATCTCGCTCTTGCTCAGCTGGTCCTTCATGGGCCCGGTCATGCTCCCTAGTCTGACCCGAGGAGCCTCAGGCGGCCAGGCGGCGGCGCAGGAAGCCGGGCACCAGGGCCTTGAGGTCGGACGGGGAGTCGGGCAGGGCGTAGCGGCAGATCTTCTTGGCCACGCTGCCCAGCTGGCGCCCGAGCGGCCCGGTGTTGTAGTCGATCCCGTAGCGCTCGCAGATCTCGCGCACGTCCTCGGCGATCTCGGGGTAGCGGCGGGCGGGGATGTCGGGGAAGAGGTGGTGCTCGATCTGGTGCGACAGGTTGCCGGTCATCACGTGGAAGAGCCTGCCGCCGGTGATGTTGGCCGAGCCCAGCAGCTGGCGGTAGTACCAGTGACCACGCGACTCGTCCTCGCACTCCTCCTCGGAGAAGGTCGCCACCCCGGCCGGGAAGTGCCCGCAGAAGATGATGTTGAAGGCCCACACGTTGCGCACCAGGTTGGCCACGGCGTTGCCGGCCAGCGTCATCGGGAAGAGGGGGCCGGTGAGGGCCGGGAAGAGCAGGTAGTCCTTCAGCGCCTGGTTGCGGACCTTGCGCATCAGGCCGGGGTAGATCTTCTTGTTCTCCTCCAGCGTGCGCTTGCCGGCCACGAGGTTCTCGACCTCGAGGTCGTGCATGGCCACGCCCCACTCGAAGAAGACCATGAGCAGCGCCGCGTAGACCGGGTTGCCCAGGTAGTAGGGGTGCCACTTCTGGTCGTCGTCCATGCGCAGGATGCCGTAGCCGATGTCACGGTCCTTGCCCAGGATGTTGGTGTAGGTGTGGTGGATGTAGTTGTGCGAGTACTTCCACTGGTCGCTGGGGCACACGTTGTCCCACTCGTACATGCGCGAGCTCAGGCCGGGCTCGTTCATCCAGTCGTACTGCCCGTGCATGACGTTGTGGCCGATCTCCATGTTGTCGAGGATCTTCGACACGCTGAGCGCGGCCACGGCCAGCGGCCACGCCGGCGGCACGTAGAACAGCGCGCGCCCGGCGACCTCGAAGCCCCGCTGCACCTTCACGACGCGGTGGATGTAGTCACGGTCCTCGTCGCCCAGCGAGGCCAGCACGCGCTGGCGGATGGCGTCCATCTCGTCGCCGAAGTCCTTGAGCTGGGCCGCGGTGAGGCGGTGGAACGCGGCGTCGCCGGGCACGACGGGGCGCTCGGCGCGGGCGGCGCTCGCTCCGCTCGTGGTCGCGGTGGTCACGGGGGTCTCGTTCAGGGTGGCGGTCATGGTGCGGTCCTTCCTCAGAGGTCGACGACGCAGTCGCCGACGGGGGCGGAGACACAGATCTGGATGTCCTCGTCGGGCAGCGAGGACTCGGCACCGGTGACGACGTTGCGCACGGTGCCCTCGGTCTTGCGGGAGGTGCAGGAGAAGCAGATGCCCATGCGGCAGCCGAACTCGGGCCGCAGACCGAGCGCCTCGGCCTGCTCCAGCAGCGAGGCACCGGTGTTGGCGGCCTGCTGGCCCGACCGGGCGAAGGAGACCTCGCCCTCGGCCGTGCCCGAGGCGGTCATGGGGGGCTTGAAGTACTCCACGCGCAGCCGGGGGCTCCCGGCGTACGCCGCCTGGACCAGCTCGATCATGCCGGCCGGGCCGCAGGCCCACGTGTCGGTGTCCTGGAAGGCCGGCACCAGCTCACGCAGGGCGGCCTCGGAGAAGCGGCCGCCGTCGGTCTCGTGCACCAGGTGCACGTCCACGTGGTTGTCTCCCGCAGCGATCTCGGCGAGCTCCGCGGCGAAGATCTGGTCCTCGGCGCTGCGGGCGTAGTGCAGGAAGGTCACCTTGCGGTGGGCGCGGCCGTCGTAGCCGTCGCGCAGCAGGGTGCGGACCATCGACATGGCCGGGGTGATGCCCGACCCGCCGGTGATGAAGAGCAGGTGGTTGTTGGTCGGCGTCGCCGGGCTCTCGTGCATGACGAAGTCGCCCTCGGCCTGGCCCAGGTGGACCATGAGGCCCGGGCGGGCCTGCTCGACCAGGAACCTCGAGACCACGCCCTCCGCGTGCGAGCGCACCGTGAGCGAGATCCGCTCCCCCGGCGCCGACGCGGGCGAGGACACCGAGAAACAGCGGGTCGTGCGCCGACCTCCGGGCAGGTCGACGCCCACCTGGACGTACTGGCCCGCACGGTGTCCGCGCCACGTGCTCGTCGGCTGGAGCACGATCGTGGCGACCGGGTGCTCGCCGTCGGTCTCGCGACGGACCTCGACGACGCGGGCGCGCACCTCGTGGGCCGCCCACATCGGGTTGACCTGCTCCAGGAAGCGGTCCACGCCGTGGGGCGAGGTGAGGGCGGCGACGGCGCGGGACCGGAGGATGGAGCCCGTGATGCTCATCGGAGTTGCTCCCGTCAGATTGGGTGAACGAATGTTCACTCAAAGTCTCCGGGGTCGGCGCCGCGAGGTCAACCAGAACGGCGGGTGACGCCGCCCACCCCGTCCTGGCGGTCGTGCGCCACTCGCGTGACGGTGCACACATGTGCTCCCGGACGGGCCCCAGGGGTCCGGGGCGCGCGAGGTCGGAGCACGCTGCGACGGTGGCCTAGGATCGAGGGATGACCGAGACCCGCGGCGAGCGCAAGGAGCGCACGCGACGCGCCATCCTCGACGCCGCACTGGCGCTGCTCGAGGAGAGCAGCCTGGTCGCGCTCTCGCTGCGCCAGGTGTCGAAGCAGGTCGGCATCGTGCCGACCGGCTTCTACCGCCACTTCGACTCCATCGAGGACCTCGGCATGGCCCTCGTGGACGAGTCCTTCGAGTCGCTGCGCGCCATGCTGCGCGACGTGCGGCAGGGACGCGAGGGCGGGGCACCGGGCTGGATGGACATCGTCGACGACTCCATCGGGATCCTCGACGAGCACGTGCACCGCCAGCGCTCCCACTTCGCCTTCATCGCCCGAGAGCGGACCGCAGGGCCGCCGCTGGTGCGCGAGGCGATCCGCCACGAGATCGAGCTGTGCGAGCGCGAGCTGGCCACCGACCTCGCCCGGCTGCCCGGCACCGACCGCTGGTCGACCGAGGACCTGCGCGTGCTGTCGGGTCTCATCGTCACGGCCATGGTCGCCTTCGCCGAGAACACCCTCCACGCCGTGGGTCGCCCGGGCGCCGAGAAGCTCGTCGTCGAGAACGCCCGCACGCAGCTGCGGATGGTGCTGGTGGGCGCGCTCAACTGGACGTCCCGGCCCTGAGGGGTCCCGCGGCCGCAGCGGCCGGCCCGGGGCTCGGGGCCGGGGCTCAGGCTCGGGGCTTGAGCACCAGCTCGGTCAGCGTGGCGTCCTGCGGGAGGTCGAGCACGCCCACCACGGCCTCGGCCACCGTGACGGGGTCGATCCAGCGCGAGGCGTCGTAGTCCTTGCCCTCCTGGGCGTGCACCTTCTCCTGCATCGCGGTGGCGGTGCGTCCCGGGAACAGCGAGGTGACCCGCACACCGTGCTGCGCCTCCTCGGCGCGCAGCGCGTCGGCGAGGGCCTTCAGGCCGTGCTTGGAGGCGGCGTAGGCCGACCACTGCGGGTGGGCGAAGAGTCCGGCACCGGAGTTGACCAGCACGACCGTGCCGCGCGCCTCGCGCAGCGCCGGCAGCGCGAGGCGGGTCAGGACCGCCGGGGCCACCAGGTTGACCGCCAGCTGCTCGGTCCACGCCGAGGCCGTCAGGTCGGCGACGGCACCGAGCTCCACCACGCCGGCCGCGTGCACGACGGAGTCGAGCCGGGCGGGCAGGCGGCCCTGCAGCCGCTCGAGGGCGGCGGCGTCGGCGAGGTCGGCCACCAGCACCGACGCGCCCGGGTGCTCGACACCGAGCTCCTCGGCCCTCGCCTCGGAGCGCGCCACCAGCACCAAGTCGTCGCCACGCGCGCGCAGGCGCCGGGCCAGCTCGGCGCCGATGCCCGCCCCGGCGCCCGTGAGCAGGTGGGTGCGAGCCATCAGCGGGTGAAGACGATCTTGCCGAAGACGTCGCCGCCGGCCATCGCGGCGAAGCCGTCGGCGGCCTGCTCCATCGGCAGCACCCGGTCGATCAGCGGGCGCGTGCCGGTGGCGTCGAGCAGCGAGACCAGGGACGCGAGCTCGTCGCGGGTGCCCATCGTCGAGCCGACCACGCTGAGCTGGAGGAAGAAGATCCGCGTGAGCTCGGCGTCGTCGAGGTCGGCCCCCGACGTCGTGCCCGAGACCACGATGCGCCCGCCCGGCTTGAGGGCCCGCACCGAGTGGGCCCAGGTGGCCTTGCCGACGGTCTCCATCACGGCGTCGACCTTGACCGGGAGGCGCGCCCCGGACTCGAAGACCTCGTGGGCGCCGATCTCCAGCGCACGGGCCCGCTTGCCCTCGTCGCGGCTGGTGGCCAGCACCTTGAGGCCCGCAGCCCGGGCGAGGGTGATGACGGCGGTGGCGACGCCGCCGCCCGCGCCCTGCACCAGCACGGTGTCACCGGCCACGAGGCCGCCGCGGGTGAAGAGCATGCGGTAGGCGGTGAGCCACGCGGTGGGCAGGCAGGCGGCCTCCTCGAAGGACATCGAGGCGGGCTTGGCCACGACGTTGGCGCGGGGCACGACGACCTTGTCGGCGAAGGTGCCCTGGTGCCGCTCGGAGAGCAGCGAGCGGCGCGGGTCGAGGGTCTCGTCGCCGCGCCACGCGGGGTCGCTGACGACGGCGTGCACCACGACCTCGTTGCCGTCCTCGTCGAGTCCGGCCGCGTCGCAGCCCAGGATCATCGGCAGGGCCTCCTCACGCAGGCCCACCCCGCGCAGCGACCAGACGTCGTGGTGGTTGAGCGAGGCGGCCTTGACCGTCACCGTCGTCCACCCGTCGGGGGCCTCGGGGTCGGGCCGCTCCCCCACCGTCAGGGCGGAGAGCGGGTCGTCGGAGGAGAAGCGGTCGGCGTAGACGGCGAACATGGGGACAACCTAACGGGGAGTGGCTGGACGGGCGGGGCGCGCCGTCTCAGCGGCGAGCGACGCCGTCCTGCCGGGCGGCGGCCGCGACCGCGGCAGAGACGGCCGGGCCGACGCGCGGGTCGAACGGCGAGGGGATGACGTACTCCTCGGTCAGCGCCTCGCCCACCAGGTCGGCGAGCGCGCGGGCCGCGGCCAGCTTCATGCCCTCGGTGATGGCCGTGGCGTGGGCGTCGAAGGCGCCGCGGAAGATGCCGGGGAAGGCCAGCACGTTGTTGATCTGGTTGGGGAAGTCGGAGCGTCCGGTGGCCACGACGCGCGCGTGGCGCCGGGCCACCTCGGGGTGCACCTCGGGCGTGGGGTTGGCCAGACCGAAGACGATGGCGTCGGGCGCCATCGTGGCGACGTGCTCCTCGGGCACCGTGCCGCCGGAGACGCCGATGTAGACGTCGGCGCCGTCGAGCACGTCGGCCAGCGAGCCGGTGCGGCCCGTGACGTCTGCGGTGAGCTCGGCCAGCGAGCGCTTGACCGCGGTGAGGTCGCCGCGGGAGGAGTGGATGACGCCCTTGCGGTCGGTCACGGCGAGGTCGGTGATGCCGGCCTCGAGCAGGATCTTGGCCACCGCAACACCCGCCGCCCCCGCGCCGGAGATGACCACCCGGGTGCTGCCCGGGTCGCGGCCGGTGAGCGTGAGGGCGTTGGTCAGGGCGGCGAGCGCCACCACGGCGGTGCCGTGCTGGTCGTCGTGGAAGACCGGGATGTCGAGCATCTCCTTGAGCCGGTCCTCGATCTCGAAGCAGCGGGGCGCCGAGATGTCCTCGAGGTTGACCCCGCCGAAGCTCGGCGCCAGCCGGGCCACGGTCTCGATGATCTCCTCGGTGTCGGTGGTGTCGAGGCAGATCGGCACCGCGTCGACGCCGCCGAACTGCTTGAACAGCACCGCCTTGCCCTCCATCACCGGCATGGCGGCGGCCGGCCCGATGTCGCCCAGGCCGAGCACGGCGGTGCCGTCGGTGACGACCGCGACCGTGTTGGGCACCCAGGTGTAGTGCTGCGTGAGCGACGGGTCGGCCGCGATCGCCTCGCAGACCAGGGCCACGCCGGGGGTGTAGGCCAGCGACAACTCCTCCGCGCCGGCCAGGGCCACGGAGGACTGGATGGACATCTTGCCGCCGAGGTGCAGGTCGAAGACGGGGTCCCCGGCCCGCGGGTGCGACGGCGAGGCCGACGGGCCGTGGCCCGCAGGGCCGGCGGTGGTGGCAGGAGACGTGGGAGAAGCAGTCATCACAGGACTTTCCAGGACGAGTCGGATGGGCCGGATCGTGCCCGGGACCACTGCTCGACGCGAGGGGTTGCCGCGGAGCCGTGACGCCCGGAGGGCTGTCCCGCCAGTCTGGCACAGCGCACGGATACAGGACGCCGGCGTCCGCAATGCTCTACGTCACAGCGCCCGCGAGGCAGCCGTGCCCGGCCCTGCGCCCGCCCTGAGCAGGCAGGGACGCGGCCAGACGCGGCACAGCGCCACGGCCAGCACCTGGTCCTCGGCGACGGGCCCGCGGTGCCGGGAGTCGACGCCCACCGACGGGTCGTCGCTGAGCAGCCACCAGCCGGGCGAGCCGCCGGCCGTCGTACGCCGCTCCACGGCGCGCTTGACCGCCAGCGTGCCGTCGGGCAGCCGGGCGACCACCACCCGCCCCGGCACGACCCGCGCGCCGTGCAGCACCAGCAGCCGGTCGCCCCCGCGCAGCGTGGGCGCCATCGACGCCCCGCGCACCAGGGCCCACCCGGGGCGGCCCGGGCCGTGCAACCCGCCGCGGGCACGAGCCAGCCACCCGATGGGGTGGCTCGAGGGGGAGACACCTCGTGCGGGACGCGACACGCGGAGTAGTGTCGCAGCCGAGCTCAGCAGACCCTGAAGGACCACGAGAGGAACCGCATGTTCGCGCGACTGTTCGCACCCACCGTCGAGGTCTCCGCCCACTGCGACCTGCCCTGCGGCGTCTACGACCCCGCGCAGGCCCGCATCGAGGCCGAGTCGATCAAGGGCATCATCGCCAAGGTCGCCGACAACGACGACCCCGACTTCCGCACCCGCGCCATCCTGATCAAGGAGCAGCGCGCCGAGCTGGTCAAGCACCACCTGTGGGTGCTGTGGACCGACTACTTCAAGCCCCCGCACTTCGAGAAGTACCCGCAGCTGCACGTGCTGGTCAACGAGGCCACCAAGCTCGCCGGTGCCTCCGGCGCCAAGGGCGCCCTCGACGCCGACGTGGCCGACCAGCTGCTGGCCAAGATCGACGAGATCGCCGAGATCTTCTGGGAGACCAAGAAGGCCTGAGCGACGCAGCTGGCGCGCCGCCGCCGCGGCGGGCGCCGCCGACCGTTTGTCGAGGCCGGTTCCGGGGTAGACCCCCGGGACCGGCCTCGCTGGCGTTCCAGGCGGCACACATGGGGCGCAGCCGAGCACCAGCCGAGCACCGGACGGCCTCCCACCCGGGGAGCCACCGCGTCACCTAGAGTTCGACCACTTCCTCCGCACCTGCCACGAAGGACGGCCCCATGTCCCAGCCCGGTCCGACGATCGACCCGATCCGCGACCGCTCCGACGTCGAGCTGCGACTGCCCGCGGACGGCGCCTACGTGTCGGTGCTCCGCACGACGACGGCGTCGCTGGCCGCGCGCCTCGACTTCACCATCGACGACATCGAGGACCTGCGCATCGCGGTGGGCGAGGCGTGCGCGCTGGTGCTGCCCGAGGCCGACGCCGGGGCCGACCTGGTCGGACGCTTCTACCTGCGCCCCGCCGAGCTGACGGTATCGGTGTCCGTGGGCGCCGCCGACGCCGGCGAGCCCGACCGTGACAGCTTCGCCTGGCAGGTGCTTGACACGCTGGCCTCCGAGGTCGGGGTGCGGATCGCCGAGGGCGAGCTCGCCGTCGCGCTCACGCTGCGCTCCACGCACCTGGGAGCCGGCCTCTGAGATGGACCACCCCCTCCCGAGCGACGACCCCGCCCCCAGCGCGGCGAGCGAGGCGACCGACGCCCGGCGCGCGGGCGTCGAGCTCACCCGCCGGCGCAGCGCCGAGCTGTTCCTGGCCTTCCACGACCAGCAGGGCAGCGAGGCCGGTCGCGAGAGCGCGCGCGACGCCCTGGTGCACCTGCACCTGCCCCTCGTCGAGCACTGCGCACGGCGCTTCCGCAACCGCGGCGAGCCGTTCGAGGACCTGGTGCAGGTGGGCACGATCGGGCTCATCAAGTCCATCGACCGCTTCGACTCCGACCGGGGCGTGGAGTTCTCGACCTACGCCACGCCGACGATCATCGGCGAGATCAAGCGCTACTTCCGCGACAAGGGCTGGGCGATCCGGGTGCCGCGGCGGCTCCAGGAGCTGCGCATGCAGATCGGCTCCGCGACCGCCGAGCTGACCCAGACCCTCGGCCGCTCCCCCACGGCCCGCGAGCTCGCCGAGTGCATCGGGTGCACGGTGGAGGAGATCGTGGAGGGCATCGAGTCCAGCAACGCCTACTCCACCCTCTCCCTCGACGCCAGCGACGACTCCGACGACGGGGCCGCCACGATGCTCGACGCCATCGGCATCGAGGACGCGGGCCTCGAGCACGTCGAGATCCGCGAGTCGATCAAGCCGCTGCTCGACCAGCTCGACGCGCGCGAGAAGAAGATCCTGCTGCTGCGCTTCTTCCGCAACATGACCCAGTCGCAGATCGCCGAGGAGATCGGCGTCTCGCAGATGCACGTCTCCCGGCTGCTCAACCGCACCCTGGAGCACCTGCGGCGCTCGCTGCAGGAGCAGGACTGAGCCCTCTCCGCACCCCCACAGCGCCTCCCCCGGGGCCGCTCAGTCCTCGCGCATCGGGTCGTCGGCGAGGGCCTCGAGGCTCGCGGGGTGCAGCATGCCGGCCAGCACGACGGCGGCCACGACGACCAGGCCCAGCGCGATCAGCTGGGTGCCCCGGAAGCTCCAGGCCAGCCCGAGAGCGATCAGCTGGGTCAGCAGGATCGGACCCCGGGTCCAGGCCTGCCCCCGCGTCACCGCCCAGGCGCAGGCGATGACGGCCACGCCGAAGAGCGCGAAGAACGCCGCCACGGTCCATCCCATCGTGGTGCGCCCCTCGGAGAGGTCGGCGAGCTGGGCGCCGGCGAGGAGCAGCAGGACCAGCCCCTCGACCGCGGCGAGGGAGGCCGCGACGACCAGCGGCGGCGGGTTCTCGGATCGGGTCACGACGCCGAGGTTAGTGCGCCCCCTCCACACGGGACGCCTGTGACGCAGGAGACCAGCGATTTGGCTTGTTTAACGGTCCAAAAGTTGTCAGTGTGTGCGGAGCGCTCGTGGCCGAGTCCACTTCGTGGTGCCATCGCACCGGGCGCCGCCGCAGGCTTGCGTTGCCCCTGGCCTGCACATTTCGCTTGAGGAAAAGAGGGATCGCCCAGCTATGGACTGGCGTCACCGTTCAGCATGTCTCGACGAGGATCCGGAGCTGTTCTTCCCGATCGGCAACACCGGCCCGGCCATCCTGCAGATCGAGGAGGCCAAGCAGGTCTGCCGACGCTGCGACGTGCGCGAGCAGTGCCTCGCCTGGGCCCTCGAGGCCGGCCAGGACCACGGCGTGTGGGGCGGTCTGAGCGAGGACGAGCGTCGTGCGCTGAAGCGCCGCAACGCCCGGGCCCGCGTCCGCACCGCCTGACCCACCGCCTGACCACAGCACCGCCGCAGGGCCGGTCAGGTCAGCGGGTCGAGGGGGACGTCGACCACGGCACGGGTGCCGTGGTGCGAGGGCACCGGCCCCATCTCGAGCCGACCACCGAGCTCCGACTCCACGAGCGTGCGCACGATGGAGAGACCCAGGTTGGTCGATCCCTCGAGGTCGAAGCCGTCGGGCAGGCCGCGGCCGTCGTCGTCCACGACCAGGTGCAGCCGGCCCGCGGCACGGTGCACCCCCACGCTGACCTCGCCCAGCAGCCCGCCGGCGAGGATCTCCTCGGTCGAGCGGAGCCCGGCGGGGTGCTCGTCGGGCACCTCGTAGCCGTGCTCCACCGCGTTCTGCAACAGCTCGGTCAGCACCATGGCCAGCGCGGTCGCCGACTCCGAGGTCAGCTCGCCGAAGCTGCCCGTGCGCCGCACCCTCACCCTGCTGCCGACCGCGCTGACGTCGGTCACCATGGCGCAGAGCCGGTCGGCGATCTCGTCGAAGAGCACCGTCTCCTCCACGGCCTGGCTGAGCGTCTCGTGGACGATCGCGATGGTCCCGACCCGCCGCACGGCCTCCTCCAGCGCGGCCTTGGCGTCCTGGGAGCCGATGCGGCGGGCCTGGAGGCGCAGCAGGGCGGCCACGGTCTGCAGGTTGTTCTTCACGCGGTGGTGGATCTCGCGGATCGTGGCGTCCTTGGTCACCAGCTCGCGGTCGCGCCGGCGCAGGTCGCTGACGTCGCGCACCAGCACGAGGGCACCGATCCGGGTGCCCTGGGGCCGCAGCGGGATGGCGCGTGCGATCAGCGTGACCTCGTCGGTGCCGAACTCGGTGTCGCGGTGCGTGCGGCCGCCCATCACCGCGCTGAGGGTCTCCTCGTCGGGGCGGCGCCGCGACGGCACCAGCTCGCGCACCAGGTCGGGCAGCGCGAGCCCGGCCAGGTCGCCGGAGAGACCGAGACGGCGGAAGACCGACAGCGCGTTGGGGCTGGCGTAGACGACGTGGCCCTGGGCGTCGACGCGCAGGAAGCCGTCGCCCACGCGCGGTGAGTCGGCGTGGTCGCTGCGCTGGCCCTGCGCGGGGAACCAGCCGCCCGCGATCATCTGGGTCAGGTCGGCCGCGGCCTGCAGGTAGGACAGCTCCAGGCGGCTGGGGGTGCGCACGCCGAGCAGGTTGGTGTTGCGCGTGACCACCGCGATCACGCGGCCCTCGCGGCGCACCGGGATGCTCTCCACGCGCACCGGCACGTCGTCGCGCCACTCCGGGTCGCCCTCGCGCACCAGGCGCTGCTCGGCGTACGCCGCGTCGAGGAGGGGGCGTCGGCCGCGGGGCACGAAGGTGCCCACGACGTCGTCGACGTAGGACGTCGGGCCGGTGGTGGGCCGCATCTGCCCCACCGCCCAGAAGCCGCTGCCCTCGCGGTCGGGCAGCCACAGCACGAGGTCGGCGAAGGACAGGTCGGCGATGATCTGCCAGTCGGCCTGGAGCAGCTGGAGCCACGCGACGTCGTCGGGCCCCAGGTCGGTGTGGCTCCGGACCAGCTCGCTCATCGACGGCACCCGCCGAGCCTACGGCGAGCCGCGGGGCCGTGCGCACCGTCGGCCCCGACGTCCGACGGGCGGGCACGCCGTCGCGCCGTGAGCCCCGTGCACACCTGACCCGCACCGGGAACCCACCGGGCCCGCACCTCGCCGCGGGCCCGCCGGACCGACCGGTCGGCCCCTCCCCCGACCGTGCGCGGACCCCGGGGAGTTTGGCAGGATGACGGCCATGTCGGGCGCGTATTGGAGACAGGTGCACGCCGACGGCCTCGCGGTGCCGTCGGACCGCCCCCTCGACGACCTGACCGCGGAGCTCACCCGCATGCTCGGCGACACCGACCCCGAGACCCGCGACGGCACCGCCTACCCGACGCTGGCGACCTGGGTCGAGCGGGGCGTCTACGACGACCTCCTGGCCGGTCTCGGCGACGGCATGGCCGCCGGGCTGACCACCGGGCTGGGCGAGGTCGGCACCGACTCGGTCTTCCGCCGCAGCTTCTCGGTGCTGGTGCTCGCCGAGTGCATCGCCCGCGACAACGAGCGGCCGCTGGTCTCCGGCGGCAAGGTGCTCGACTGGGGCGACCGGATCGCGACCTGGCTGCTGCGCGAGCGCGACCTGCGCGGATTCGTGCCGGGCAAGGGCTGGGCCCACGCGGTGGCCCACGGCGCCGACGCCCTCGGAGCGCTCGCCGCCTCCCCCCACATCGGCAAGGCCGAGCTGACCGTCGTGCTCGACGTCGTGGCCGACCGGGTGCTCATGCCCGTCGACGCGCTCTTCGCCCACGGCGAGGAGGACCGCCTGGCCCACACCACCCTGTGCGTGCTGCGCCGCGACGTCGTGCCGCTGAGCATCCTCGAGCCCTGGATCAACCGCCTGGCGTCGGCCGCCGGCGAGCGCGCCGTGCACGGCGAGCAGGACCCCTTCCTGCGCGGCGGCAACGCCGAGGCCTTCCTCCGCGCGCTCTACCTCCAGCTCGCGCTGGGCCCGCGCCCGCCCGCGGTCCGCTCCGACCTGCTGCTGGTGGTCGTCGAGGCGCTGCGGGCCAGCAACCCGCACTTCCTGCGCGACTGACGCCCCGGGTGACCCGTGGGTAACCTGCGGGCATGACGCAGACCACACCCGACCCGCAGCAGCCCGCGAGCCCCGACGCGCACCCGGAGGGCCACCTCGAGGGCCACGCCGGCCAGCTCGCCGTGGCGGTGGCCCGAGCCCACGGTGTCGAGACGATGTTCACGCTCTCGGGCGCGCACGTCTTCCCCATGTACGACGGGGCCGTGAAGGCCGACCCGCCGATGCGCCTGCTCGACGTGCGCCACGAGCAGACCGCGGCCTTCGCGGCCGAGGCCACGGGCAAGCTCACCCGGGTGCCCGGCCTGGCGGTGCTGACGGCGGGGCCCGGCGTCACCAACGGCGTGAGCGCCATCGCCCAGGCGCAGTTCGCCGGCTCCCCCATGGTGGTCGTCGGTGGCCGGGCCCCGCAGAACCGGTGGGGCAGCGGCAGCCTCCAGGAGCTGGACCAGCCGCCGATCGTCGCGTCGGTCTCGAAGCTGGCGCGCACCCTGCCCACCGCGGGCGACGTGCTCGGCGGCATGCACGAGGCCTTCAGCGCGGCGGGGTCCAGCCACCGCGGCCCGGTCTTCGTCGACGTGCCGATGGACGAGTTCTTCGCCTCCGCGTCGGGCTCCCTGCCCACGGTCGGCGCGGGCCGGGGTGCGGCTCCCGACACCGACGCGATCGACCGGATCGCGGCGCTGCTGGCCGCCAGCGAGCGCCCCGTGCTCGTGCTCGGCACCGACGTGTGGGCCGACCGTGCCGAGGTGGCGGCCCTGCGGCTGGTCGAGGAGGCGGGCCTGCCCGCCATCACCAACGGCATGGGCCGCGGGCTCGTGCCCGGGGGGCACCCGCTGCTGGTGACCAAGGCCCGCGGCGCCGCGCTCGGCGGCTCCGACCTCGTGGTCGTCGTGGGCACCCCGCTGGACTTCCGTCTCGGCTACGGCGTCTTCGGCGGCAAGGACGGCGCCACCCCGGCGCGGGTCGTGCACGTCGCCGACTCCGCCGGGCAGGTCTCCACCCACGCCGATCTCGCCGCGTCGGTCTCGGGCGACCTGACCTCGGTGCTCGACGGGCTGCTCGCTGCGCTCGAGCGCCACGACCGCCCCGACCGCAGCGCCTGGGTGGGCGGGCTGCAGGACACCGTGCGCGGCGCCACCGAGCGCGACCGGGCCCTCCTCGGCGCCGAGGCCGACCCCATCCACCCCGCCCGCATCTACGGCGAGCTCGTGCCGCGGCTGGCCGACGACGCCGTCGTGATCGGCGACGGCGGCGACTTCGTGAGCTTCGCCGGCAAGTTCGTCGAGCCGCAGCGCCCCGGCGGGTGGCTCGACCCCGGGCCCTACGGCTGCCTGGGCGCCGGGCTGGGCGCCGCGATCGCGGCACGGATCGCCCGGCCCTCGGCCCAGGTCGTGCTGCTGCTCGGCGACGGCGCGGCCGGCTTCTCGCTGATGGACGTCGACACGCTGGTGCGCCACGGACTGCCGGTCGTGATGGTCATGGGCAACAACTCCGCGTGGGGGCTGGAGAAGGGCCCGATGCAGATGCTCTACGGCTACGACGTGGCCGCCGACCTCGCCCCGCAGACCAGGTACGACGAGGTCGTGCGCGCCCTCGGCGGCGCCGGTGAGCGGGTCACCGACCCGCGTCAGATCGGGCCGGCGCTCGACCGGGCCTTCGCCTCCGGCGTGCCCTACCTGGTCAACGTGATCACCGACGTCGACGCGGCCTACCCGCGCGCGACCTTCGGCATCTGAGTGGCCGGCCACGCGGCGGGGCCCGGGCCGCACTGGGCGCTGCGGCGGGCCCGTGACGAGGACCTGCCGGCCGTCGGCGAGGTGACGCTCGCGGCGTACGCCCCCTTCACGCGGGGGCCGGACGACCCCTACGTCGCGCGGCTGGGCGACGCCGGCCCGCGGCACCGTGAGGCCGAGCTCTGGGTGGCCGTCGGGCCGGCCGGGCGCGTGCTGGGGTCGGTCACCGTGTGCCCGCCCGGCTCACCGTGGCGCGAGGTGGCCCGCGACGGCGAGGGGGAGTTCCGGATGCTGGCCGTGGACCCGGCCGCCCGCGGCAGCGGGGTCGGGCGGGCGCTGGTGCGTCACGCCGTCGACCGGGCCCGCGAGCTCGGCGCAGGGGCCGTGGTCATCTCCAGCCTCACCGCGATGACGACCGCGCACCGGCTCTACGAGACCCTGGGCTTCGTGCGCGACCCCGGGCGCGACTGGCGCCCGCTGCCCGAGGTCGACCTCATCGCCTACCGACTGGAGCCCTGATGACCACCCTGCACGCCGAGCTCGACTTCACCGTCGGTGAGGACGACACCGCCGCCTCGCTGGGGTCGGGCTCGCTGCCCGTGCTCGCCACGCCCCGCCTGCTGGCGTGGTGCGAGGCCGCCACGTGCGCGGCTCTCGAGCCGGTGCTCGCGCCCGGGTCGACGAGCGTCGGGACCCGGGTGTCGCTGGAGCACCTGGCCGCCTCGGCGGTGGGTCGCCGGGTGCGGGTCAGCGCGACCTCGGCCTACGCCGACGGGCGACTGCACCGCCTCGCCGTCTCGGCGCGTCACCTGGGTCCCGACGGCGAGCCCGTCGGCAAGGTCCTCGCCTCGGGCGAGGTGACGCGGGTCGTGGTCGACCCGGAGCGCTTCCTGTCCAGGCTGTGACACGGACCCGATTTCCCCGGCGCCGCACGGTTTGAGAGACTGCCTCCTGGCCCTTCGACGGGTCGCCACCGATTCGACGAGGAGAACACCATGGGCAAGACCGGCCGCAAGCGCCGCGCTCGCAAGAAGAAGGGCGCGAACCACGGCAAGCGCCCCAACGCCTGAGCGCAGGCACCGTGCACTGGACCCCCGAGCCTCCGGCCGGGGGTTCGTTGCTTCTCGGGGTCCGGCAGGATCGCGGCATGGACCACTCCTCCCAGGCCGGCGTCGAGCGCTTGCTCGCTCACGCCGCCGAGGTCGACCCCCTCGTCCGCGCCGTCTGCACCCCCCACCCCGAGGCCCTCGCCCAGGCGGCCCGCCTCGACGCCGAGGCCGCGGCGGGCCGCTCGCGCGGGCCCCTGCACGGGCAGGCGGTGCTGGTGAAGGACAACGTCGACACCCACGACCTGCCCACCACGGCCGGCTCGCTGGCGCTCGCCGACGCACCACCGCCGCGCCGCGACGCCGACCTGGTCGAGCGGCTGCGCGCGGCCGGCATGGTCGTGCTCGGCAAGACCAACCTCTCGGAGTGGGCCAACTTCCGCGACGAGTCGTCGACCTCCGGCTGGAGCGCGTACGGCGGCCTGACGCGCAACCCCCACGCCCTCAACCGGTCGGCCGGCGGGTCGAGCTCCGGCAGCGGGGCGGCCGTGGCGGCCGGCCTGGCCGACTTCGCCGTCGGCACCGAGACCGACGGGTCGATCACCTGCCCGGCGGCCTTCAACGGCTGCGTCGGCCTCAAGCCCACCGTCGGTGCGGTGCCCACGCGCGGGGTGGTGCCGATCGCCGCCTCCCAGGACTCCCCCGGCCCCCTGACCCGCACGGTGGCCCAGGCCGCGGCCCTGCTCGACGTGCTCAGCGCGACCACGCGCGACCCGCACGCCGCCCACGCGGTGCCGGGCCGGCTCGCCGGCAAGCGGATCGGCGTGCCGCGCGCGACCTACTGGGGCTACTCCCCCCACGCCGACGCCGCCGCGGAGCGCGCGGTGGCGCTGCTGGCCGCAGAGGGCGCGGAGATCGTCGACGGCACCGACCTGAGCGGGCTCGACGCCCGCAGCGAGCAGGTGGGCGCCGACGAGCTGCTCGTGCTGCTCGCGGAGTTCCGGCACGGCGTCGAGGCCTACCTCGCCACCCGCGAGGGCGACGTGCCCCGCAGCCTGGCCGAGCTCGTGGCGTTCAACACCGCCCACGCCGGCACGGAGCTGGCGCACTTCGGCCAGTCGCTGCTCGAGCGGGCGCTCAAGGCGCCGCAGGTCGGTGGCGCGGAGCACCGCGCCGCCCGCGGGCGCAACCTGCTGGCGACCCGCACCGAGGGCATCGACCACGTGCTGGGCGAGCACCGCCTCGATGCGCTGGTGACGCCGTCCTACGCCCCGGCCGGCCCGATCGACCTGGTCAACCCCGAGGTCTTCCCCGGCTCGTGCAGCGGGCCGACGGCGATCGCGGGCTACCCGCTGCTCACCGTGCCGACCGAGCTGGCGGCCGGCCTGCCCGTCGCGGTGTCCTTCTGGGGCACCGCCGGCAGCGAGCGGACGCTGCTGGAGGTGGGCGCGGGCTACGAGGCCGCGCGCGACCGCGCGAGCGGTCCGCTGCCGGAGCCGGCGTACGCGCCCTGGGTGTGAGCCGGTCGACGGCCCTCGGGCCGGTGGGGCAGGTGGCTCAGGACCCGCTGAGTCGCAGCTGGACCTCGCGCACGCGCAGCATCACGCGCTGACGCAGCTCGTCGGGCGCCGACTCCGAGCAGGAGCGGGCCACGATCTGCTTCACGGTGCGCTGGAGGTCGTACTTCTCCAGGCACGGGTTGCACGTGTCGAGGTGCACCTGCACGGCGGCGCAGTCGGCGGCGTCGAGCTCGTTGTCGATGAAGTAGACGATCTGCTCGAGGTAGTCGGCGCAGTCGCTGGCCGACACCTCCTCGGGGCCGGCGTGGTCGTGCCCGGCGTGCTCCTGCGTCATGCCTTCTCCCCCTCGAGGCGAGCCGCTGCGGTGAGGTCGCGCGAGCGGGCGTAGTCGGTGAGCATGTCGCGCAGCTGGCGACGGCCGCGGTGCAGTCGCGACATCACGGTGCCGATCGGCGTCTCCATGATCTCGGCGATCTCCTTGTAGGCGAAGCCCTCCACGTCGGCGAGGTAGACCGCGAGGCGGAACTCCTCGGGCAGGCGCTGCAGGGCGTCCTTGACCTGCGAGTCGGGCAGGTGCTCCAGCGCCTCGGTCTCGGCCGACTTCAGCCCGGTGGAGCTGTGCGACTCCGCACGGGCCAGCTGCCAGTCCTCGACGTCCTCCGACATCGACTGCTGCGGCTGGCGCTGCTTCTTGCGGTAGGTGTTGATGAAGGTGTTGGTGAGGATGCGGTAGAGCCAGGCCTTGAGGTTGGTGCCGGGCTTGAACTGGTGGAAGGAGGAGTAGGCCTTGGCAAAGGTCTCCTGCACCAGGTCCTCGGCGTCGGCGGGGTTGCGCGTCATGCGCATCGCGGCCGAGTAGAGCTGGTCGAGGAAGGGCAGGGCGTCGCGCTCGAAGCGCGCGGAACGCTCGGTCTCGGTCTCGGTGGCGAGGTCGACCGGCGCATCGGCCGGGCTCTCGAAGGTGTCGGTCATCGCGTCCCAGACTAGGCCCTCGGCGGTAGGCCGCGGGTCGCGGGACGGCCGCGTGGCGGGAGGTTCCAGAAGTGCGATCACGTCGGGTGGAACGCCCCGCCCCTGCCGCCCATTCCCCCTGCCGACGCTCGGTTCCACCCGCGGGGCCGCCTCGCGGCGGCCGCGGGGAGGCTCAGCCCCGCACGACCCTGCCCAGCCAGGCCACGACCTCGTCGACGACCAGCTCACCCGCCTCCTCCTGGTCCAGCGCCGCGCGGGCCGGCACCTTCAGTCCGTGGTCACCACCGGGCACCACGACGGTCTCGACGTCGGGGGGCAGCTCCTCGGGGCGGCCCATCGGGTCGCGCTCGCCCTGCACGACCAGCAACGGCAGCCTGGCCCCGCGCAGCTCCGGCAGGCGCGAGCGCTCGGGGCGACCGGGCGGGTGCAGCGGGAACGACAGCGCCAGCACCCCCACCGCGCCCAGGCCCCGGGCGCAGCGTGCCGCCGAGCGCGCCCCGGCCGAGCGGCCGCCAACGAGCAGGGGCACGCGTCCGCGCAGGGCGTCGGCCCCCGCGACCAGCCCCTCGTCGAGCGTCGGGGGCGGCGTGGCGATCCGGCGGCCCGCGACCTTCCAGGGCTGCTCGAGCCGCACGACGGTGAAGCCTCGTCGCGGCAGCCGGTCGGCCAGCAGCTCGAGGTCCCAGGTGTCGATGCCCGCGCCCGCGCCGTGGCTGAGCAGCAGGCTCGCGCGGGGCTTGCGGGCGCGGTCGGTGACCAGCCTGGCCTCGCCGTGCGGGGTCGCGATCCGCCGCTCGGTCCTCGTCACCGACGCGTCACCGGCCGTCCTGCTCGCGCAGGTCGTCGGGCACGTCCTCGAGGGGCAGCGGTCGCACCAGCTCGGGGCCGTTGTTGCGCACGTTGGACACCAGCGTCGAGACGGCGACCGCCTCGAGCTCGCCCGGGGCGGCCGGCACGAGCAGGTCGCGCGGGTCACCCGCACCGCCACCGGAGGGGTCGAGCCAGGCGTCGCGCCGCTCCCGCGGCACCATCAGGGGCATCCGGTCGTGGATGTGGCCCAGGGCGTCCTCGGCCGCGGTGGTCAGCACGGTGCAGGTCCAGCGGAAGCGCTCGGGGTCGTCGTCGGCCCGGTCGGGGTCGCGCCAGATCTCGTAGAGACCCGCCATGGCGAGCACCGAGCCGTCACGGGGGCGGATGAAGAAGGGCTGCTTGCGCGCCTTCCCCGCGGGCGACGTCGCACGGGTGGCGTACCACTCGTAGTAGCCGTCGGCGGGCAGCAGGCAGCGACGCGCGGCGAAGGCGCGGCGGTAGGCGGGCTTCTCGGCCACGGTCTCCATGCGTGCGTTGATCATGCGGTTGCCGATGGCGGGGTCCTTGGCCCACGACGGCACCAGCCCCCAGCGCAGCGCGCGCAGCTGGCGCACCTGCGGGCGGTCCTCCTTCGCCGGGCGCTCGAGCACGGCGTAGACCTCCTTGGTGGGCGCGACGTTCCAGTCGGGGTCGAGGGGCGCGGCCAGCAGGGCGTCGGCGACCTCGAACTCGTCGACCAGGTCCTCGGGGCGTCGACTCGACGCGTACCTGCCGCACATGGGGCTCACTGTAGGCACTCCCCCGGCTCCGGCCGCCACCCTCGGGGTGAGGACGTGGGCGGCGACGGTGCGGTAGGAAGGGCCCATGAGCCTGAGCCGACTGATCGCCCGTCCCCTCCTCGCCGCCGGTGTCGTCTACGGCGCCCAGACCGCGCTGCGCAACTCCTCCGCCCTGGCCCCCAAGGCGGCCCGCGTGACCGACCGGGTCGTGCCCGCCGTGCGCAAGGCCGTGCCCGGCGCTCCCATCCCCACCGACACCGCGACCCTGGTCAAGCTCAACGCCGGCGTGCAGATCGGCGCCGCGCTCGCCCTGGCCACCGGTCGCGCCCCCCGCCTGGGCGCCGGCGTCCTCGCGGCCTCCCTGGTGCCGACCACCATCGCCGGTCACGCCTTCTGGTCCGAGACCGACCCTGCCGCCAAGCAGACCCACACGCTGCAGTTCTTCAAGAACCTCTCGCTCATCGGCGGCCTCATCATCGCCGCCGGCGACACCGACGGACAGCCCGGCGTGGCCTACCGCGCGCGCCGCGTCGCCAAGGACACCCGCCGCGAGGCCAAGCACCAGGCCAAGCTGATCGCGACCGCGGCGCGCCAGGAGGCCCGCGTGGCCAAGGCGAAGGTCTCCTGACCGAGGCAGCGACACCGGGTCTCGGTAGTCTCACGCGGGTGAGGACCACCCCCGACGAGGCCGCCGACGACCGCACCGCACCCGACCGCCCCACCGACCTGTGGCCCGCTCCGCGCGCCACCGGCCCGGTGGAGGCGGTCGTGTCGCTCCCGGGCAGCAAGTCGATCACCAACCGCGCCCTGCTGCTCGCCGCGATCGCCGACGGCCCGTCGGTCGTGCGCCGCGCCCTGCGCTCGCGCGACACGACCCTCATGGCGGCGGCACTGACCGGCCTCGGCGCCAGGGTCGACACCACCGGCGAGGACTGGACCGTGACACCCGGCGACCTGCACGGCCCGGCCCACGTCGACTGCGGCCTGGCCGGCACGGTCATGCGCTTCGTGCCCCCGGTGGCGGCTCTCGCCGACGGCACGGTCACCTTCGACGGCGACCCCCACATGCGCACCCGCCCGGTCGGCGGGGTGCTCGACTCGCTGCGCGCCCTCGGCGCCGACATCGACGACGGCGGCCGCGGGGCGCTGCCCTTCGCCGTGCACGGCACCGGCGCCGTGAGCGGCGGCACGGTGCTCCTCGACGCCTCCTCGTCCTCGCAGTTCGTCAGTGCCCTGCTGCTCGCCGGGGCGCGCTACACGCGCGGCGTCGACGTGCGCCACGACGGGGAGCCGGTGCCGTCGCTGCCCCACATCGAGATGACCGTCGCGATGGTGCGCGAGCACGGCGTGGAGGTCGACGACAGCGAGCCCGACCGCTGGCGCGTCGCGCCCGGACCGGTGGCCCCGGTCGACCGGACGGTCGAGCCCGACCTGTCCAACGCCGCGCCCTTCCTGGCCCTCGCCGCCGTCACCGGCGGCACGGTGACGGTGCGTGACTGGCCCCGCCGCACCACCCAGGCCGGCGACGCGCTGCGCGAGATCCTGGCCCTGATGGGCTGCGAGGTCGAGCTGGGCGGTGCCGGCCTGCGCGTGACCGGTCCCACGGCGCTGCTGGGCATCGACCACGACCTGCACGACGTCGGCGAGCTCGCCCCGGCGGTCGCCGCCCTCTGCGCGCTGGCCACGACCCCCTCCCACCTGCGCGGGATCGCCCACATCCGCCACCACGAGACCGACCGGATCACGGCCCTGGCGACCGAGCTGACGGCGCTGGGCGCCGACGTGAGCGAGCACGCCGACGGGCTGTCGCTCCGCCCGGCGCCGCTGCACGGCGGCACGTTCCACACCTACGCCGACCACCGCATGGCCCACGCCGCGGTGATCGTGGGTGCGGCCGTGCCCGGTGTGCTGGTGGAGGACGTCGCCACCACCGGCAAGACCTTCCCCGACTTCGCCGGCTTCTGGTCGGACCTCTTCCGGTGACCCGGGGGGCCGCGGCGTGAGCGGGCGCTACTCCGAGCACGACCACGAGCACTACGAGCGCCCACGGCGCCGCACCCGCCCCCGCACCAAGGAGCGGCCCTCCTACGACGACGCCGTGGACGGACGGGTCGTCACCGTCGACCGGGGTCGCTTCACCCTCCTCGTCGACGAGCACCGGGTGATGGCCATGAAGGCCCGCCCGCTCGGGCGCAAGGGCGTGGTCGTCGGGGACCGCGTGCGGGTCGTGGGCGACACCTCGGGCGACGACGGCAGCCTGGCCCGCATCGTGGAGGTGACCGAGCGGCTCACCACCCTGCGCCGCACCGCCGACGACGACGACCCGGTGGAGCGGGTGATCGTCAGCAACGCCGAGCAGCTCGTGGTCGTGGTGGCCCTGGCCGACCCCGAGCCGCGCACCGGCCTGGTCGACCGCGCCCTCGTCGCGGCCTACGACGCCGGCATGGCGCCCCTGCTGTGCCTGACCAAGGCCGACCTGGCCGACCCCGAGGCCTTCCTGTCCACCTACCGCGCCCTCGGCGTGCCGTGGGTCGTCACGCAGCGGGGTGGCGACGTCGGCGTGCTGCGCGAGCGTCTCGCCGGGCGCACCAGCGTGCTGGTCGGCCACAGCGGCGTGGGCAAGTCGACCCTGGTCAACGCGCTCGTGCCCGACGCCGGGCGCGCGGTCAGCCACGTCAACGCCGTCACCGGCCGCGGGCGGCACACCTCGACCTCGGCGTACATGCTCGCGCTCCCGCCGTCGGACCCCGGCGACCCCGACGACCGCGGCTGGATCATCGACACCCCCGGCATCCGCTCCTTCGGCCTGGCCCACGTCGAGCCCGAGCACCTCATCGAGGCCTTCCCCGACCTCGACGAGATGACCGAGGACTGTCCCCGGGGCTGCACCCACGGCACCGAGGAGCCGGAGTGCGGGCTCGACGAGGCGGTGGCCGCCGGGCAGGCCGACGTCGAGCGCGTGGAGTCGTTCCGCCGGCTGCTGGCGGCCCGCAGCCACCACGACTGGTGAGCGCCCCGCAACCCTCGCCGGGGGCCGGTGGCGTGGTCGCGGCACCCCCGCACGCCGCCGGACCGTAGCCTGTCCCCCGTGGCCACCTCCTCTGACACCGCGCACCGCGACTACACCGACGACCTGCGCCTGGCCCACGTGCTCGCCGACGACGCCGACTCGCTGACCACCGACCGCTTCAAGGCGCTCGACCTGCACGTGATGAGCAAGCCCGACCTCACCCCGGTCACCGACGCCGACCAGGCCGTCGAGGAGAGCATCAGGCGCACCCTGTCGAAGGTGCGCTCCCGCGACGCCATCACCGGCGAGGAGCAGGGCTCCACCGGTCACAGCCAGCGCCGGTGGGTCATCGACCCCATCGACGGCACCAAGAACTTCGTGCGCGGCGTGCCGGTGTGGGCCACCCTGATCTCGCTGGTCGTCGACGACGAGGTGGTGCTCGGGGTGGTCTCGGCGCCGATGCTGCAGCGACGCTGGTGGGCCTCCAGCGGCAACGGCGCGTGGACCGGTCGGAGCCTGCTCAAGGCCACCCGCTGCCAGGTCTCCGACGTGCGCCGGCTCGAGGACGCCTCGCTGTCCTACTCCTCGCTCTCGGGCTGGGAGGAGCGCGGTCGCCTCGACGACATGCTCGCGCTGACCCGCCGCTGCTGGCGCACCCGGGCCTACGGCGACTTCTGGTCCTACATGCTGCTCGCCGAGGGCGCCGTGGACCTGGCCGCCGAGCCCGAGCTCGAGGTCTACGACATGGCCGCCCTCGACGTGATCGTGCGCGAGGCCGGCGGCCGCTTCACCGCCCTCGACGGCACCGACGGCCCCTTCGGGGGCAACGCCCTGGCCTCCAACGGACACCTCCACGAGCCGGCGCTGTCGTTCCTGGCCTCGCTGCGCGACGACCCCGAGGGCACCGAGGACCCCGACTGGCCCCGCTCGGGGCCGGGGTCGGTCTCCGACCTGCGGGTGCGCCGCGCCCGCGTGGCCGACGACGGCCCGGTCTACGACCAGTAGGCCCGACCGTCGGCCCTGGCCAGGTGACCTGCGTCACTCGTAGAGTCGGCTCACGCCGACCCGAGGAGAGCGCATGCACGTCGCCGAGATCCTGGCCGCCAAGGCCCCCGCCCCCGTGGTCACCGTCGCACCCGACGCAGGGGTGCGCACCCTGCTCGCCCTGCTCGCCGAGCACAACATCGGAGCCGTCGTGGTCAGCTCCGACGGCACCGCGCTCGACGGCATCGTCAGCGAGCGCGACGTCGTGCGCCACCTCCACTCCGACGGCACGGTCGTGGACAACACCGTCGGCGCGATCATGACCGCCGTGGTGGAGACCTGCACCCCCGAGGACGACCTCGACGCGCTCATGGCGACCATGACCGAGCGCCGGATCCGGCACGTCCCCGTCGTCGCGGAGGGCCGCCTCGTGGGCGTCGTCAGCATCGGCGACGCCGTGAAGCACAAGATCGGTCAGCTGGAGTTCGAGCGCGACCAGCTCGACAGCTACGTCCACCAGGCCTGACCCGGACCTGCTCCGGCCGCGGCCCGGTGACGCCGGGCTCAGTCCTGGAGGGCCCGGTCGAGGTCGTCGAAGGCCTCGGGGCGGTGCAGCACCGAGAACCGGTCGGCGGGCCAGACCCGTGCGAGCACCTTCCCGACGACCAGGTCGGTGGGGACGTACTCGTCGCCCTCCTCGCAGCCGGTGTCGGGGTTGCGGCAGATGTGGAAGCTGGAGTCGGCGGAGTCGTCACGGTGGTCGCCCATCACGAAGACGCTGCCCTCCGGGACCGGCCCCACCTCCCAGTCGGAGCGGCACTGGTTGACCATGGGCCCGTCGCAGTCGGCGCGGTTGCGCGTGAAGTCGGAGGAGTCGAGCGGCACGCCGTTGATCGTGAGGCGGCCGTCGTCGTCGCAGCACACGATGACGTCGCCGGCCACGCCGATGACGCGCTTCACCAGGTGGCCGCCGGTGGGGTAGAGACCGATGCGGCTCATGACGGAGGTCAAGGTGTTGCCGGGGCCGACGTCCTCCTGCGGGCCGAGCCAGTCGCCCGGGTCCTCGAAGACGACCACGTCGCCGCGCTCGGGGTCCCCGCCACCCCAGTAGGACACCTTCTGCACGAGGATGCGGTCGTTGAGCACGAGTCCGGGCTCCATGGAGCCCGAGGGGATGTAGAAGGCCTGCACGAAGAAGGTCTTGACGACCAGCGCCAGGGCGAGGGCCATGACGAGCAGCAGGATGGACTCCTGCCACACGGGCAGGCGCCGGGGACGGCGGGCCGGCCCGGAGGCGTCGGCGCCGTCGGGGGCGTCGGCGCCGTCGCTCGCGCCGTGCTCGTCGTGCTGGGCCACGGCCCACCCCTCTCGGTCCCGCCTCGCGGGGTCCTTCCGGTGCCGCGCGGCTGCTGCCTGCGCGCCGCGACCCTACCCCGGTGTCCCTACGGTCCCCCGCACCTGTGGCGCGGTCGGTGCACGCGGTCGGGACACGCGGTGGCTAGGCTCCCACGGTCGGTCCGACCGGGCCGGCCACCAGGTCACCGAGAGGACACCGAGCACCATGGACAAGCCCGAGATCGACTTCCCCGACTTCGAGCCGCCGAAGGACCTCGAGATCACCGACCTCACGGTGGGCGACGGCGAGGAGGCCGCCGCCGGCCAGACCGTCTCCGTGCACTACGTCGGCGTGGCCCACTCCACCGGCGAGGAGTTCGACGCCTCCTACAACCGCGGCGAGCCGCTGCGCTTCCACCTCGGCATCGGCCAGGTCATCTCCGGCTGGGACACCGGCGTGCAGGGCATGAAGGTGGGCGGTCGGCGCAAGCTCGTCATCCCGCCGCACCTCGGGTACGGCGACCGGGGCGCCGGCGGGGTCATCAAGCCGGGCGAGACGCTGATCTTCGTCGTCGACCTGCTCGCGGTCTCCTGACGACCCCGCGCCACCGGCGACCGTGACGCACTTCGGCGACCACCAGACCGCGATCTACGCCCAGGGCATGTTCCTGGGCCAGACCCCCGCGATCACCACCGACCTCGCGGGGCTGGAGGCGCGGGCCGCCGAGGTGCTGGAGCCGGCCGCGCTGGGCTACGTCGTGCCCAGCGCGGGCGGCGGCTCCACCGCCCGCGCCAACGTGGCCGCCTTCGAGCGGTGGCGGATCGTGCCGCGGATGCTGCGCGACCACGCCCGGCGCGACCTCGCCACCACCGTGCTGGGCACGTCGATGGCCGCACCGGTGCTGCTCGGCCCGGTGGGGGTGCAGACCCTCGCCCACCCCGACGGCGAGCTGGCGAGCGCGCGGGCGGCGACCGCCCTGGGGCTCACCTACGTGCACTCCACGCAGGCCAGCCACTCCCTGGAGGAGGCCGCCGGGGCCTCCGGCGACGGGAGCCGGTGGTACCAGCTCTACTGGCCCTCCGACCCCGAGCTGTGCGAGAGCTTCCTCGACCGGGCGCACCGCGGCGGGTACACCCACCTGGTCGTCACCGTCGACACCACCCTGCTGGGGTGGCGGCCCGCCGACCTCGACCGCGGCTACCTGCCGTTCCTGGCCGGCGAGGGCATCGCCAACTACACCAGCGACCCGGTCTTCACCCGCCGCCTCGAGCGGCCGGCGTCCGAGGACCCCGGCGCCGCGGGCCTGGCCTTCGCCTCGGTCTTCCCCCACCCCGGTCTGTCGTGGGACCGGCTGGCCTGGCTGCGCGAGCGGTGGGCCGGCCCGATCGTGCTCAAGGGCGTCCAGCACGTCGACGACGCGCGGCTGGCCCGCGACCACGGCATGGACGGCATCGTGGTGTCCAACCACGGCGGGCGCCAGGTCGACGGGGCGGTGGCCTCCCTCGACGTGCTGCCCGCCATCGCCGAGGCCGTGGGGTCGGACCTGTGCGTGCTCTTCGACTCCGGGGTGCGCTCGGGGCCCGACGTGCTCAAGGCCCTCGCGCTGGGCGCGGAGGCCGTGCTGCTGGGGCGGCCCTACCTCTACGGCCTCGCTCTCGGCGGGCAGGCCGGGGTGGAGCACGTGCTGCGCTCCCTGCTGGCCGAGCTCGACCTCACCCTGGCCGGAGCGGGGTGGTCGTCCCTGGCCGACCTCGGACCGCACTGCGTCGTGCGGGCCTGACCCGGGGCGCGGCGCAGGCCGCGTTCCTCCCGTCCCACCAGGGTCCTACCCGGGCAGGCCGTCGTCGAAGGCGCCCCCGTCGGCGACGCGCGCGGCCCGGCCGCGCAGCTCCACCACGTCACCGGCCACGAGCTGGCGCCCGCGACGCGTGTCGACCTCGCCGTTGACGAGCACGTCGCCGGCCGCGACGACCTCCTTGGCCTCGGCCCCGCTGTCGATCAGGTCGGCCAGCTTGAGGAACTGTCCGAGCCGGATCACCTGGTCACGGATGGGGACGTCGACGGGCTCGGGCACGACGTCAGTCAACCACCCGCCGCCGCCCGGACCGCCCGGGCCCCGCAGGTCAGCCGATCAGCACGCTCACGGCGTGGATCAGCACGCCGACGAGCCCGCCGACGACCGTGCCGTTGATCCGGATGAACTGCAGGTCGCGCCCCACGTGCAGCTCGATGCGGTCGGCGGCCTCCTTGCCGTCCCAGCGCGCGATGGTGCTGGAGATGATGGTGGTCACCTCGTCGCCGTAGCGGTCGACGGCGAACACGACGGCATCGGCGATCGTCGAGTCGAGTGAGGCGCGCAGGTCGGGCTCCTCGCCCAGGCGCCGGGCGAAGCGGGCCACCTCGGCCAGCAGTCGCTCCCGCACCGCCCCCTGGGGGTCCTGGAGCGACGCGGTGAGCACGCGACGCAGGGCGTCCCACAGCGACACGGCCGTCGCGACGACCTGCGGCTGGTCGAGCAGGCGGTCCTTGAGCCGCTCGGTGCGCTCCTGGGTCTCGGGGTCGTCGAGGAGGTCGTGGGCCAGCTGGACCAGCATCGAGTCGAGGGCCCGACGGGCCCGGTGCTCGGAGTCGTCGCGGATGTCCGCGACCCAGCGCACCAGCTCGAGGTGGATGCGCCCGGTGATCTTCTCGTTGATGCTCGGGGGGGCCCACCAGGGCGCTCGCTCCTCCAGCACCTGCGAGACGGTCTCGGGGTTCTCCAGCAGCCAGCCGTGGAGCTCGTCGAGGACCAGGTCGACGACGCCGTGGTGGAGGTCGTCGCGCATGACCTCCTCCAGCAGCTTGCCCAGCAACGGCGAGATCGGCTCCTCGTGGAAGCGGGGCACGAGCGCGTCCTGGACCACGGCGCGCACGTGCTCGTCCTTGACCTTCGCCAGACCGGTCGCCACGACCTCGGAGACCTCGTCGACCACGGACCGGGCGTGGTCGGGGTCGGAGAGCCACCGCCCCACGCGCGCCGAGACCTCGGCGGCGCCGATCCGCTCGCGCACGATGGACTCCTGCAGGAAGTTCTCCCCCACGAACTCCTCGAGGCCCTTGCCGAGCTCGTCCTTGCGTCGCGGCACGAGGGCCGTGTGCGGGATCGGCAGGCCGAGGGGGTGACGGAAGAGCGCGGTCACCGCGAACCAGTCGGCGATGGCGCCGACCATCGAGGCCTCGGCGCCGGCGTTGACGAAGCCCCAGAAGCCGTCCTGGCCCAGCGTGAGGACGTAGACCACGGCCGCGAAGGCCAGCAGGGAGCCGGCCACCACCCGCATCCGGCGCAGGCCCTGGCGGCGCAGGGCGTCGGCGCCGGGGTCGACGGCGGGCAGGGGCAGGCCGGAGGGGCCGGAGCCGGTGGCCTCAGACGTGGCGGTGCTCGTCGGTGTCGTCATCTCGTGCACGATTCTCACCTACCCCCGCCGGGTGCGAGACTGCCGCCCATGCCCGCGCACCACGAGACCGCCACCAGCACCGTGGCCCCGCACGACGAGCGCCCGCGCACGGTGATCACCTTCGGCACCTTCGACGTCTTCCACGTCGGCCACCTGCGGGTCATCGAGCGGGCCGCGGGTCTCGGGGACCGGCTCGTGGTCGGCGTCTCCGCCGACGCGCTGAACCTGCGCAAGAAGGGTCGCGAGCCGGTCTTCAGCGAGGGCGAGCGGCTGGCCATCGTGGCCGCCCTCAAGCCGGTCGACGAGGTCTTCCTCGAGGAGAGCCTCGAGCTCAAGCGCGACTACATCGTGCGCTACGGCGCCGACGTGCTCGTGATGGGCGACGACTGGGCCGGACGCTTCGACGAGTTCCGCGACGTCTGCGAGGTCGTCTACCTCCCCCGCACCCCGGCGATCTCCACGACCGCGCTGATCGAGAAGATCTCCGGCACCTCCTGAGGCGACCAGCGCGTCGGGTTTGCCCAGCGCTCGTCACGGGGCAGGCTGACCGGGCCCGTTCCCCGACCTGATGAGGACTCCCCCATGCGCCGTACCCTCGCCGCCGCCGTGGTGGCGCTGAGCACGGCCCTCACCGCCGCGCCCGCCGTCTCGGCCACCACCTCCACCGCGACGGCGCCCCGCGCCGCCACGGCGGGCGTGGCCTCCGCCGACCGCGACGCGACCGCTGTGAAGGCCCGAGCCGCGCTCGCCACCGCCAGCGACCTGGTCACCGGCGACGCCGCCCCCTCCGACGCCGCCCCCTCCGACGGCGTCCAGCGGGTCGACGCGACCCTGGCGCTGACCGACCTCTTCGCCCGCCTCGACCACCTCAGGGGCCCCGAGCGCACCGCCGCCGAGGCCCTGCTCGCCCGCCCCACCGACGGCGCGGGCGACGTCTACGGCGACGGCTACACCGTGCGCTCGAAGAAGAAGTGCGCCGGCAACTTCTGCCTGCACTGGGTGCCGACCACCGCCGACGCCCCGCCCGGCATGACCTGGGTCAACCGCAACCTCGCCCTGCTCAACAAGGTGTGGCGCTTCGAGGTCGGCAAGCTCGGCTACCGCAAGCCCGTCAGCGACGGCTTCGTGAAGGGCCGCAACAACGGCGGCAACGGCAAGTTCGACGTCTACCTCGCCGACGTCGGCAGCCAGGGTCTCTACGGCTACTGCGCCCCGGAGTACGTCCGCAAGAGCAAGCCGCGCCTGGCCACCGGCTTCTGCGTGCTCGACAACGACTTCTCCCGCGACCAGTTCTCCGCGCCCCCGCGCGACAGCCTGCGGGTCACGGCCGCCCACGAGTTCTTCCACGCCATCCAGTTCGGCTACGACTACCTCGACGACCGCTGGTTCAAGGAGTCGACCGCGACGTGGATCGAGGAGCGCTTCGCCGACGACGTCAACGACAACCGCAGCTACCTCGTCGCCAGCCAGGTGCAGCGCCCCGGCTACTCGATGGACGTCTCGGGCGTCTCCAACTTCCAGCAGTACGGCAACTGGACCTGGTGGGAGTACCTCACCGTCCGCTACGGCGCCGGCATCGTGCGCAAGGTGTGGAACGGCGCCGGCCAGTTCAAGGGCGCGGGCCGTACCTACTCCACCAAGGCGCTGACCCGGGTCCTGGGCAGCCGGGGCGGCTTCCGCGCCGTCTACAACCGCTACGTCGGCGCCAACGTCGCCCCCGGGCGCTTCTACCCCGAGGGCGGGAGCTGGCCCTCGGCGAAGATCGGCAAGACCTGGAAGCTCACCGAGGACCAGCGCACCGCCTCCGGCGTGGCGACCCTCAACCACCTCGCGGCGCGCAACTTCGCGGCGGTGCCGGGCGGCTCGCTGGAGTCGGGCCGGTGGCGCGCGAAGATCACCGTCGACGGCCCTGCGGGCAGGACCTCACCGGCTGCCTACCTGACGGTCAAGAACACCCGTGGCGCCTGGGTGGAGAAGGCGATCCGGCTCAACCGCGACGGTCGCGGCAGCGTGGTCTTCCCGTTCTCCGCGACGAAGGTGCGCGAGGCCGTGGTCTCCACCGTCAACGCCTCCACCCGCTTCGCCGACTGCGGCGGCGGCAGCATCTACTCCTGCGGCGGCACCCCGCGCGACGAGGGCAAGAAGTTCCGCGTGAGCGTGAAGGTCTACAAGAAGTCCCGCTGACCGACCTCGCGACGCACGAAGGCCCCCTCCCTCGGGAGGGGACCTTCGTGCGTGCGGGCCGGGGTGCCGGGTCAGGAGCGCCCGAGCACCGCGGCGTCGGGCTGGAGCGCGTCGTCGGATCCCGGCGCGGGTGCGTCCTCGGACTCGGTCTCGGGGGCCGGCTCCGTCTCGGGGGCCGGCTCCGGCTCGGCCTCGACAGGAGCCGGGTCGGGCTCGAGGGCGTCCACCACGTCGGTGACCTCGTCGACGACGTCGGGCAGCCCGCCGAGCACCGGGTCGACGACCGGGTCGAGCCCGTCGTCGCCGTCCACGTCGTCGACCTCGTCGACGATCACCTCGACCACGGGGTCGACGATCACCGACACGACGCCGTGGCCCTTGCCGGGGCTGATCCCCCCGTTGCCGTTGCCGTTGCCGTTGCCCGGGGAGGCCGACGGACCGTTGCCGTTGTCACCCGGCGAGGTGGACGGGCCGTTGCCGTTGCCGTTGGCGTTGCCGTTGCCCGGGACGGGCTGGCCGCCGTCGGGCTGGGCGGGCTGGGCGGGCTGGGCTCCGGTGCCGGCCTCCGCCCCGATCGCCTGCTGCGGGGACCGGACCGGGTCGGTGCCGTCGTCGGCGGGCTGGTCGGTCGCGGGGGCGGCCGGCTCGGCGCCGGCGCCCGTCACTCCGGTCCCGACATCGGATCCGGTGGCGGACCCGGTGACCGACCCTGCCTCGGACCCCGCCTCGGACTCGGGGGCGCTGCGGTCGGAGCCCCCCGCGCCCGCGGACGGGGCACCGGAGCGGTCGCCCCGCGCAGGCTCGCGCGGGGCGTCGTCGTCCCCGACCGGGGCCGACGGCGTGACCGGGGCGTCGAGGGGCCGCAGCACCTCGGCGCCGATGACCTCCTGCTCGGGCCCGGCGGCGGTCGGGGCGACCAGGGTGGGCGCGACCTGCGTGATGACCAGCGAGGTCACCAGCACGCACACGAAGGCCAGGGCTCCCAGCGCGAGCGCGCCGTAGCCCAGGTGCAGGTCGAGCCTGCGACGCGCGATCGCGGCGCGTAGACGTGGTGACACCGGGCTCTCCTCATCGACGGTGATGACGCGTTGCCCCACCCCCCGAGGGACAGGACGACGCTAGTGGACGCGGGGCCGCGTCCGTGGCGTTTTCGCACAGGTGGCGCCGGGTGGTCCGGACCGCTGCGCGGCACGGACCGGAAGCCGGTCGCGATCAGGCGCCGACGAGACCGGCCCCCTCGGCGATCAGCAGGAACCCGAAGACGGCGAAGGCAGCGGCGGCGCCGTAGGTGATGGCCTTCTCCGGCAGCTTCTTGCCGAGCATGGCGCCGACCACGATGGCCAGCGCGTCGGCCGCCACCATGCCCAGCGTGCTGCCGATCCAGGTGCCGAACCAGCCCTCGCGCGTGGCCAGGGTGATGGTGGCCAGCATGGTCTTGTCGCCGAGCTCGGCGAGGAAGAACGCCACGCCCACCGCGAGGATCGCCGCGCCCTGGCTCGTGCGCGCCTTGTCGGCCTCCTCCGCGGTGAGCTCGTCGCCACGCAGGGTCCACAGCGCGAAGCCGAGGAAGGCCACACCGGCGACGATGGCGATGGTGTCCTGGTACTCGGCGAAGGCGTCGCCGATGAAGTAGCCGATGCCCACCGACGCCAGGTGGACGATGGCCGTGGCGACGGTGATGCCGATGAGGACGTCGCGCGCGCGGTAACGCGCGGCGAAGGTCATCGCCATCAGCTGGGACTTGTCGCCGAGCTCGGCGACGAAGATGACGGCGGTGCTGATCAGGAAGGCTTCCATGGGTTCCTCTCCGCGCCGGGCCGAGGAAGCGCCAGGGAGCCGGACGCGCCTTCGACCAGGCGCGACCGGTTGACGGGTCGTGGCACTGGTCGAAAGTCTCGTCCGCCCGCCGGCTCTCGCCGGCTGGCCCGCTGCACCGGTCCCGCCGCGAGGCGGGGCAGTGTGTCGACGCAGCTGTTGGGGACTACTCCCTTTCGGTGACCGAGCCTAGTCGCTGCGGCCCCGCGGGCACGAATCGGCTCACCCCAGGCTGCGGTCGAGGTTGAGCGCGGCACTGATGAGCGACAGGTGGGTGAAGGCCTGCGGGAAGTTGCCCTGCTGGTTGCCGGCCAGCCCGACCTGCTCGGCGTACAGACCGAGGTGGTTGGCGTAGGTGAACATCTTCTCCAGCGCCAGCCGCGCCTCGTCGATGCGACCGAGCCGCGTGAGCGCCTCGACGTACCAGAACGAGCAGAGCGAGAAGGTGCCCTCGTCGCCGTCGACGCCGTCGCTGGTGGCGTCGAGGTCGTAGCGGAAGACCAGGCTGTCGGAGACCAGGCGGCGCTCGACCTCGGCCAGGGTGGACACGAACCGGGGGTCGTCCGGGGCCACGAACTTCACCATCGGCATGAGCAGCACCCCCGCGTCGAGGGTGTCGGAGCCCTCCGACTGCATGAAGGCCCCGACCTCGGGATCCCAGCTGTGCTCCATGATCCGGGTGAAGATGCGGTCACGGACCTCGCCCCAGCCGGCGAGGTCGCCGGGCAGCCCGCGCTGGCGGGCGATGCGCATCATCCGCTCGATGGCGACCCACGACATCAGCCGTGAGGTCGTGTGGGCCTGGGGGTCGTCGCGGATCTCCCACATGCCGGCGTCGTCGCGCTCCCAGTTGTCCATCAGCCAGGTCAGGGCACGCGTCAGGTCGGTCCAGGCGTCGTAGCTGATGCCCGTGCCGTACTTGTTGTAGAGGTAGACCGAGTCGATGAGCTCGCCGTAGATGTCGAGCTGGAGCTGACCCACGGCGGCGTTGCCCACCCGCACCGGCCGGGAGTCGAGGTGCCCGCGCAGGTGGTCGAGCTCGTGCTCCTCCACCGGCACCTCGCCGTCGATGTCGTAGAGCACGCGCAGCGGGCCGAGCTCGTCGTCGCCGTCGTCGTCGCGGCGCAGCCGGTCGGAGAGCCAGCCCATGAACGCGCCGGCCTCGTCGGTGAAGCCGAGGCGGAGCAGGGCGTAGAGGCTGAAGGCGGCGTCGCGGATCCACACGTAGCGGTAGTCCCAGTTGCGCTCGCCCCCGATCTTCTCCGGCAGGCTGGTCGTCGGGGCGGCGATGATCGCCCCGGTGGGCTCGTGGGTCAGCAGCTTGAGGGTCAGCGCGGAGCGGTCGACCATCTCGCGCCACCGGCCGGTGTAGGTGGACTGGGAGAGCCAGTCGCGCCAGAAGCGGGCGGTGGCGTCGAAGAGCGCGGCGGTGTCGTCGCAGTCGCCCGTCGGGAGGTCCTGGTCGTCGTCGAGCACGTGGAGCACGAAGAGCGCCTCCTCGCCTCCCTCGAGCGTGAGGTCGGCCCGCACGCACCCCTCGTCGGTGGTGAGCGGGGCGGTGGAGGTGACGCCGAGGCGCAGGTCGGCGCCGGTCAGCAGGACTCCCCCGTCGGTCTCCTCGACCTCCGGCACGACCCGGCCGTAGTCGAAGCGGGGCGCCATCTCCATCCGGATGCGCGTGGCTCCCCGCACGCACGCCACCCGGCGCACCACGCGCTGGCGGTGGTCGGGGTCGTGCGGCCGGACGACCGGCATGAAGTCGTGCACCTCGGTGACGCCCTGCTCGGTGAGGAAGCGGGTGACGAGGATCGTGGAATCGGGGAGGTAGAACTGGTGGGTCGTCGTCGCCCCGTCGACGGGCTCCATGCGCCACGCGCCGCCCTCGCCGGGGTCGAGCAGGGCCCCGAAGACGCTGGCCGAGTCGAAGCGGCGCGGACAGAACCAGTCGATCGTGGCGTCGGTGCCGACCAGCGCGCAGGAGCGCAGGTCGCCGATCAGCCCGTGGTCGGAGATGGCGACGAACCCCTCGGCGTCGGCCGGGCCGCCGCCGTGGGGCACCTCAGCCACCGAGCCGCCACCCGCCCTGCGGCAGGTCGAGCGCGGCCTGCGGGCCCCACGAGCCCTTCTCGTAGGGCTGCACCGACGGCGGGTTGTCGAGCACCGGCTGCACGACCTGCCACAGCCGGTCGACCTCGTCGGAGCGGGTGAAGAGGGTCTGGTCGCCGCGCAGCACGTCGAGCAGCAGCCGCTCGTAGGCCTCGAGGGGATCGCCGTCGGGGACGTCGTCGACCAGGTCGAGACGCAGCCGGGCCTCGACGAGCTCCATGTCGGGTCCGGGCTTCTTGGCCTGGAGCTCCACGGTGATCTTGGGGTCGTCGGTGAGCTCGAGCACCAGGTCGTTGCAGCCGGCCTGGTTGGAGAAGATCTTGGTGGCGGGCGTGCGCAGCCGCAGCGTGATCGTGCGCCTGCCCTCGGCCAGCGCCTTGCCGGTGCGCAGGTAGAACGGCACGCCGCGCCACCGGTCGTTGTCGACGAAGGCCTCGATGGCCACGAAGGTCTCCACCTCGGAGTCGTCGGCGACGTCGTCCTCGTCGCGGTAGCCCTCGAACTGTCCGTAGACCACGCGCTCGGGGTCGAGGGGCCGCATGGCGGCGAAGACCGCGGACTTGGCGTCGCGCAGGGTGCCGGCGTCGAAGTCGACGGGGTCCTCCAGGGCGACGAAGCCGAGCAGCTGGCTGAGGTGGGTCGAGACCATGTCCCGCAGCGCCCCGGTGGACTCGTAGAAGCTGCCTCGGCCCTCGAGGCCGAGCGCCTCGGGCACGTCGATCTGCACCGAGGAGACGGTCTCGTGGTTCCACGCCGGCTCGAAGAGCCCGTTGGCGAAGCGCAGGGCGAGGATGTTCTGCACGGCCTCCTTGCCCAGGAAGTGGTCGATGCGGAAGACCTGGTCCTCGTCGACGACCTCCTTGAGGCTGGCGTCGAGCTCGCGGGCCGTCTCGAGGTCCAGCCCGAAGGGCTTCTCGATGACCAGGCGGGCCCGCTCGGTGAGCCGCTCGCGACCGAGCATGGCGATCATGCCCTGCATGGCGCCGGGGGGCACCGAGAGGTAGATCAGGCGGCGCACGTCCTCGACGTCGGCGTCGAGCTCCTCCTCGGCACGGCGCACCACAGCGGCGAGGTCGGAGCCGTCGTCGGCGTTGGAGGTCTGGAAGCTCACCCGCGAGACCAGGTCGTCGAGGATCTCGGCGTCGGGGTGCTCGACGACGTCCTCGAGCCCCTGGCGCACGCGGTCGCGGAACTCCTCGTCGCTGCCCGGGGAGTGCCGACCGCTGCCGATGAGGCGGAAGTCGGCCGGGAGGCGGCCGTCCTCGGCGAGGCGGTAGAAGCCGGGGAAGAGCTTGCGGGCCGCCAGGTCTCCGGTGGCACCGAAGAGCACCATCACGTGCGGCGGCAGGTGCTCGCCGGCGGAGTCGGGTCGAGACGTCACGGTGGACCTTTCGTGGACGGGTTCGTGGGCGCGGTCGTGTGCGCCACGGGGTCAGGACTACCAGCCCACCTGTAGGGGTGACCAGGCCCGCGCCACCGACCGGTCGGCCGCTGGCTAGGCTCCCCGGGTGAGCGCAACCCTCGTCGCCAAGGACCTGGCCGGGGGCCACGCCCACCGCACGCTCTTCGAGGGCCTCGACCTCACCGTGGCGCCGGGCGACGTGGTGGGGGTCGTCGGTGCCAACGGCGCCGGCAAGTCGACGCTGCTGCGCCTGCTGGCGGGTCACGACGCCCCCCTCGCCGGCTCGGTCTCGACCGCGCCGTCGGACGCGTTCGTGGGCTGGCTGCCCCAGGAGCACGAGCGCGTGCCCGGGGAGAGCGTGGGCGCCTACCTCGCGCGACGCACGGGCGCGGCGGCGGCGACCGAGCGGATGGAGGCCACCGCGGCCGACCTGGGCGCGCAGGCGCCCGGGGCCGACGACGCCTACGCCGCCGCCTTCGACCACTGGATGGCCAGCGGCGCGGCCGACCTCGAGGACCGCACCGGGGCGGTGCTGGCCGACCTCGGACTCGTCCTCGGCGCCGACACCCCGATGACCGCCCTGTCGGGCGGACAGGCCGCACGGGTCGCGCTCGCCGTCCTGCTGCTGAGCCGCTTCGACGTGGTGCTCCTCGACGAGCCCACCAACGACCTCGACCTGGCGGGCCTCGAACGGCTCGAGGGCTTCGTGCGGGGGCTGCGGGCCGGGGTCGTGCTGGTCTCCCACGACCGGGAGTTCCTGGCGCGCTGCGTGACCCGCGTCGTGGAGCTCGACCTGGCCCAGCACCAGGTGGCGGTCTACGACGGCGGCTACGACGCCTTCCTCGAGGAGCGGGCCGTCGCCCGGCGCCACGCCCGCGAGGCCTACGAGGAGTTCGCCTCGACCAAGGCCGACCTCGTGGCCCGCGCCCGCACCCAGCGAGAGTGGAGCAGCCAGGGGGTGCGCAACGCCCTGCGCAAGAGCCCCGACAACGACAAGATCCGTCGCCGCGCCCAGTCGGAGTCCTCGGAGAAGCAGGCGCAGAAGGTGCGGCAGATGGAGTCGCGCATCGCCCGTCTCGACGAGGTGGAGGAGCCGCGCAAGGAGTGGGTGCTCCAGCTCGAGATCGCCGCCGCGCCCCGGTCCAGCGCCGTCGTCGCCAGCCTCGACGCCGCGACCCGCACCCTCGGCGACTTCCGCCTCGGACCGGTCACGCTCCAGGTCGACGCCGGCGACCGCATCGGCATCACCGGGCCCAACGGCGCGGGCAAGACCACGCTGCTGCGCCTGCTGCTCGGCCACGACCAGCCCGACTCCGGCCGCTCCTCGTTGGGCGCGAGCGTGGCGGTCGGCGAGATCGACCAGGCACGCTCCGGCCTGGCCGAGGACCAGCCGCTCGGAGCGGCGTTCGAGGCGCTGGTGCCGCAGTGGAGCCAGGCCGAGGTGCGCACGCTGCTGGCCAAGTTCGGCCTCAAGGCCGACCAGGTCAGCAGCCGGGTGGGGCGTCTCTCCCCCGGCGAGCGCACCCGGGCCGCACTCGCGCTGCTCCAGGCGCGCGGGGTCAACCTGCTGGTGCTCGACGAGCCCACCAACCACCTCGACCTGCCGGCCATCGAGCAGCTGGAGCAGGCGCTGGAGTCCTACACCGGGGCGCTGCTGCTGGTCACCCACGACCGACGCCTGCTCGATGCCGTGCGGCTGGACCGACGCTGGGAGGTCGAGGCAGGCGTCGTCACCTCGGTGCTGGGCTGAGCCGGGACGGGATCAGGGCTGAGACAGGGCCGGAGAGGGCTCAGCCCACGCGTTGGGGGCGGTCGTCCAGCAGCCGGTTGGCCAGGAGGGCCGCCTGCGCCCGTCGCTGCAGGCCCAGCTTGGCCAGCACGTTGGAGACGTAGTTCTTCACCGTCTTCTCGGCCAGGAACATGCGGTCGCCGATCTGGCGGTTGGTGAGGCCCTCGGCGATCAGGTCGAGGATCCGACGCTCCTGCGCCGTCAGCGTCCGCAGCTCGGCCGGCACCTCGCGCCGCGGCGCCGGTGTGCGCTCCGCGGCCCGGCGCACCAGGGCGGGGTCGATGAGCGTGCCGCCCGCGGCCAGCACGGCCACCGCGTCGAGCAGCTCGGTGCCGGTGACCTGCTTGAGGACGTAGCCCGCAGCCCCGGCGTGCACGGCGGAGTAGAGCGCCTCGGCGTCGTCGTAGGAGGTCAGCATCAGGCAGGCGATGCTCGGGTCGACCGCGCGCACGTGACGGCAGACCTCGATGCCGGTGCCGTCGGGCAGCCGGGCGTCGAGGATGGCCACGTCGGGTCTCAGCGCCGGGATGCGCGCCATCGCGGTGGCGGCGCTGCCGGCCTCCCCCACGACGGAGTAGCCCTCGACGCTCTCCAGCAGGTCGTGCAGGCCCCGTCGTACGAGCTCGTGGTCGTCGAGCAGAAACAGTGTGGTCACGGCGATCCCCCCTCAGGTCGGCCGAGAACGGGCATGTGGTGCTCCCGCCACACAGTGTGACCGCGACGACAGCGATCGACCAGGGACCAAAGTCCCGACACAGGTCCTCTCCCGCGGTGCATGATGGCGGTCCACGGCCGGGGGACGGATGGATCGCGACGACAACGACGAGGTGCCGGCACTCGGCTTCGACTCGCTGCTGCTGCAGCTGGTCGACCGCGCCGGGGAGCTGATCGGCGCGCGGGACCGGCTCAAGTCGCTCGTGCGCGCCAACCACGACCTCGTCACGGCGCTCGACCTGCCCACCGTGCGACGCCGGGTGTGCTCGGTCGCCGCCGAGCTGGTCGACGCCCGCTACGCCTGGCTCGTGGTGTGGGACGACGACGGCGAGCTCGAGGACTTCGTGCACCACGCGGTCGACGAGGGAGTGACCGGCTCCCTGGGCGGGGCCGTGGACCGCCAGCGGCTGCTCTCCGACGTGATGGCCACCGGCCACCCCCACGGCCTGGTCGCGGCCTGCGCCCCGCACTGCTCGTGCGGCACGCCCGAGCTGCACGAGCCGGAGGGCGGGCTGCTCGTGGTGCCGATCCGTCCTCGCCAGCAGCTGCTCGGCACGCTCTACCTCACCGCCAAGCGCACCGGCACCTTCACCGCCGACGACGAGGAGCTCGTGCACGCCCTCGCCGTCACCGCGGGCATCGCCATGACCAACGCCCGGCTCTTCGACGACCTGGCCTACCGCGAGCAGTGGTCCTCCGTGCTGGCCCAGGCCTCCCGTGACCTGTCGGTGCAGGAGGGCGAGGAGGTCACCGCCCTGCTCACCGGCGCCCGCGACCTGGCCGGGGCCGCGGTGGCCGCGGTGACCGCGCCCGGTGACGACCCGGCCACCCTCGTGACGACCCACGCGGTGGGGCTGGCGGCCGAGGCGTCGATCGGCCTGGTGCTGCCCACGTGCGGCACCCTCGCCGGCAAGGCGGTGACCTCCGGGGTCGCCGCGGCCACCGACGGCGTCGACCAGCTGCAGCCGCACGGCTACCGCGGCATGGGCGAGCTCGGCCACGCCCTCGCGGTGCCCTTCGTCATCGAGGACCGCGGGGTCGCGGCGCTCGTGCTGGCCCGGGAGCGGGGCGAGGGCGGGTTCCTGGGCCGCGACATCGAGATGGCCGAGGCCTTCGCCGCCCAGCTCGGGGTCGTGCTGGCCCAGGCCGAGGTCCGCGCCACCCGCGAGCGCCTGGGTCTGGTGGAGGACCGGCAGCGCATCGCCCGCGACCTCCACGACCACGTGATCCAGCGCCTCTTCGCCGCGGGGCTCGGGCTCGACGCCGTCGTGCTCCAGATCGGCCCGGGGCCGGTGGCCGACCGCATCGCCCTCATGAACGAGGAGGTCAACGCGGCCATCAGCCAGATCCGGCAGAGCATCTTCTCGCTGGGGGCCACCTCCCGCCCCACCTCGCTGCGCGGGCGGGTGGCCGAGGTCGTCGGCACGACGGTCGGCTTCGCCGTGCCCCCGGCGACGACCTTCGCCGGCCCGGTCGAGCACGTGACCCAGGAGTCGCTGGCCCAGGACGTGGCCGCGGTGGTGCGCGAGAGCCTCGCCAACGCCGTGCGGCACGGGCGCGCCGGCACCGCGCACGTGCACGTCGCGGTGCGCGAGGGGTGGCTCGTCGTCGAGGTCGCCGACGACGGCAGCGGGGCCGTCGACCTCACGCCCCGCGCCGAGCGGAGCGGCCTGTCCAACATGGCCGAGCGCGCACGGAGGCGAGGCGGGTCGATGACCGCGGAGGTGGTGCCCCGCGACGACGGCGCGGGCGGCGCGGCCCCGGTCCAGGGCGGGGCGCCCGGCGACCCGCAGGCCGCGGCCGGTGGTGTCGTGGTGCGGTGGTCGGTGCCCCTCTGAGGCACTCCCGACGCCGTCTCACGAGTCCTCCAGGACCGCGGCGTAGAGCGCCACCGCGGCCAGCTGCGAGCGCACGTGGAGCTTGCGCAGCACCGCGCGCACCTGGGTGCGCACGGTCGCCTCCGACACCCCGGCGGCGACGGCGATCTCGGCCACGCTGGTGCCGGCGAAGAGGGAGTCGAGCACCTCCAGCTCGCGCGGCGAGAGCTGAGCGATGCGCCGCTCGACCGACGTCCGCTCCCGCCTGACCCGCGACCAGGCGGCCACCAGCTCGGCCACCGTCTGCGGCTCCACCGACCGGTGCCCGGCCGCTGCCAGCCGCAGGGCGAGGTCGACCTCGCGCAGCGACGACGTGCACTCCACGACCTCGCTGGCGCCCGCCTCGAGAGCCGCGCCCCACCACGGGCCGCGCTCGGTCGTCGTCACCAGGACCCAGGGCGTGCCGACGCCGGCGACGGCGGTGCGCAGGGCGCCGAGGCGCCGCGGACTGCCCACGTCGGCCACCACGAGCACGACGTCGGGCCGGCCGTGCTCGGCGGCGGACCCGAGCACGACGTGCTCGGTGAGGAAGCCGCGCCGACGCAGCGCCGAGGCCACCGTCTCCGCCACGAGACCCTCGTCGGCGACGACCAGCACCCCCGGCCGCGACGGGGCGGGGCGCGACGTCGCCTCCGCGACGAAGGGCGTCACCACTGCCCGCCTCCCCGGCAGCGGGGCGGGGCGGCGGAGCCGGCCGGGCCGGCGGGTCTCGTGGGGCAGACGACGGCGTCTGTGCAGGTCACGGGCCCACAGTGGGGTGTGGACGGGTCGCCGGTGAGACGTCGCACCCCCGCATCCTGACTATTGGGCACGCGCAGGCGCAGCCGCCCGGCGGACCGACCGGTCGACTCGTCAAGCTTGGGTAGGGACCTAAGTCCCTGTGAGGACCCTGAGGGCCGTTCCTAGGCTCCGACCAGTCGCACGCACCGGGAGAGCCCGCGTGGTGCCGGCTGCTGGAGGGGGGCCCAGTGAGTCAGTCTGTCGTGCCGCGGAGTGGGTTCCGCGTGCTGATCATCGAGAACCACGTCCTGTTCGCCGAGTCGCTCGAGCTCGCGCTCGGGGTGGAGGGCTACGACGCGCGCCGGGTGCGCCTGGACGACGTCGCCGGCGCGCCCGGGCAGCTGTCGAGCACCCTGGCGCGGCTGCGTCCGCGGATGGTGCTCATCGGGCTCGACCCGGGGCCGCTGGGCCAGGCGGCCCGCGTCGTGCGCACCATCGCCGCGACCGGCACGCCGGTCGTCGTCGTCACGTCCTCGCCCGACCGCGCCACGTGGGGGGAGTGCGTCCGGCTCGGTGCGCGGCAGGTCGTGAGCAAGACCCGGCCGCTCAACGACCTGCTCGCCGTCGTGCGGCGACTGCACCACGGGCTGCCCGTGCTGCAGGTCAGCGAGCGCGAGGAGCTGCTGCGCCTGTGGCAGGAGCAGCGTCACGACCACGAGGACCTCCGCCGGCGTCTCGAGCTGCTGACGACGCGCGAGCAGGAGGTGCTCCAGGGGCTGATGCGCGGCTCGCTGGTGCGCGACATCGCCCGCGAGTCGGTGGTCTCCGAGGCCACGGTGCGCACCCAGGTGAAGTCGATCCTGGCCAAGCTCGGGGTCTCCTCTCAGCTCTCCGCGGTCGGCATCGCCCACCGTGTCGGGTGGTACTCCGCCGTGGGCTGAGCCGGCGTCGGGGCGGCCCGTATTTGTGCCGTATTTGCGGGATGCCCGCCCCCAGAGCCCTCCCTAGCGTGGAGCGCGATGAGCGGCCCGTGAGGGCGACTCGAGGGGGTAGCAGATGTCGAGCATCGAGCTGGAGCACGCCGGGCCCGAGCCCGGGTCACCGAGGGCGGAGCTCGCCCGGGTCGACGTGGCGGGGGACGGTGGTCTGGTCGACGTGGGTCTGGTCGACGTGGGTCTGGTCGACGTGGGTCTGGTCGACGTGGGTCTGGTCGACGTGGGACTGGTCGACCTGGTGCCCGAGGGTCTGCCCGAGCTGGTGGCCGACCTCGGTGCCGACCTGGCCGCCGACCTGGCCGCCGGGGAGCGGTGGCTCGGTTCACAGGCCACCCGGGCCTGCCGGGCGGCCTGCAACCTCGCAGGTCGCGCGGCCGCGCTGCTGCTGCTGCTGGGCGTGCTGCCGCTGCTGCTGGGGCTCGTGGTCGCCGTGCGGATGGACTCGGCCGGCCCCGCGCTCTTCCGCCAGGTGCGGGTGGGGCGCGGGGAGCGTCCCTTCATCATGCTGAAGCTGCGCTCGATGGAGGTCGCGGCCGAGCTGCGCCTGGAGGCCGTCGCCCACCTCGACGAGGGCAACGGGGTGCTCTTCAAGATGCGCCGCGACCCCCGCGTCACCCGGGTCGGTGCCGTGCTGCGGCGCTGGTCGCTCGACGAGCTGCCCCAGCTGTGGAACGTCGTGCGCGGGGACATGGCCCTCGTCGGACCGCGGCCCGCGCTGCCCTCGGAGGTGGAGGCCTACGACGAGCGGACGCGACGACGTCTGCGGGTGAAGCCCGGGCTGACCGGCCTGTGGCAGGTCTCGGGCCGCTCCGACCTGTCGTGGGACGACAGCGTCCGACTCGACCTGACCTACGTCGACCAGTGGTCGCTGCGCCTGGAGGCCTCGATCCTCCTGCGCACCCTCGGCGCCGTCGTCGGCCGCCGCGGCGCCTACTGACGCGCGCGCACGCGCCAAGGCCGCCACCCGCTCGGGTGCGGAGTGGTCGGCGGTCGGCGGTCCCGGGGCGGGCCCGGGTCGACCGGAGGCTCGTCCACACCGGCAGTGCCCCGACCCGCTCCGGGCGCCGGACACCAACTTCCCGGGCGACGCCCCCACCGACACCCCTCCCCCGCCTGCCCCGCCCCCTGCCCCACCCCATGCCCGGCAACGGTCCTGGGTTGATCGAACGTTCGTTCAACCCAGAAGGGCCTCGGCCCGCCCAGGACACGCAGCCCCACGAACAGCCACGACACCACCGACACCACGGTGCCGCGAGCAGCTGCCCGCTGGCAGTCCTGGGTTGATCGAACGTTCGTTCAACCCAGAAGGACCTCGGCCCGCCCAGGACACGCAGCCCCACGAACAGCCACGACACCACCGACCCACCGACACCACGGTGCCGCCAACAGCTGCCCGCTGACGGTCCTGGGTTGATCGAACGTTCGTTCAACCCAGAAGCGCCTTGGCCCGCCGAGGACACGCGAGCCCACGACGGCGCCGACGCCACCGGCACCTCGACGCCACCGGCACCCTGGTGCCGCCGGCCGCCGGCCGCCGGCCGCCGGCCGCCGGCCGCCGGCGGCCGGCCGGTCGCCGATCGCTGGTCCGCCCGGTCGCTGGTCGCTGGTCGCTGGTCGCTGGTCGCTGGTCGCTAGCGGTCCTCCGTCGACCCGACGTCCGATCACCCAGGAGGGCCTGCGAGGCCACGAGCGTGGACCGACCGACGTGGCGCCGTCAGCGCGGGCACCGTCGCGCGGTGCGACGCCGGCCGCACCCGCGGGCACCGCGCCGAGCCGGGCGGCTGGCACCGCTGGATCGATCCTCCGACGGCGCCGACGGGCCCGGGAACGACGACGCCCCACCCCGCTGCGTGAGCGGGGTGGGGCGTCGTCGTCGGGTGACCCCCCTCCCCCCAGAGGGGTGGGCCCGGGTCGGGGGCGGGCGGTCAGGCCGGTGAGCGGGCCCGGCAGGCGGCCCGGGTCACCGGCGAACCGCCGGCGGCCACAGGAGCGTCGGCGGAGCGCCAGCGGCGACGGGAGCGTCGTCGGAGCGCCCTCTAGGGGTCACTGCGGGTCACTGGGGGTCACTGGGGGTCATTGGAGGGTCACCGTGCGCCAGGCCGTGCGGGCGGAGACGTTGCCGGCCCCGTCGGCCGCGGTCACCTGGTAGCCGTAGCGGCCCGCCGCGGGCGGGGCGAAGGTGTAGGCCCAGGTGGCCGTCGGCACGCCGGGCGAGACCCCGGCGGCGACGGTCGTGTAGGGACCCCAGCCGCTGCCGTTCCACCACAGCTTGCTGACCGTGTCCTGCACCGCGACGCGCACCGAGGTGACCCCGACGGCGTCGGTGGCGTCACCCGAGAGCACCACCGACGGCATCGACGCGGTGGCGTTGGTGGCGGCGGGTGCGAGCACCCGTGCCACCGGTGCGGTCGTGTCGGGTGCCCCGCTCAGCGTGAAGGAACGGGTGGCCGGGTCGGCGTCGGGCGTGCCCGACGCGTCGGTCGCGGTCGCGGTGACGGCGTAGGACCCGGCCGGCGCTCCCGGCAGCGTGTAGCCCCAGGTGGCCGACGGGGTGCCCGAGCCCGTCAGGGTCGCGGCCACGGTGGCCGGCGCGGTGGTGAAGGCGGTGCCGTTCCACGAGCGGCCGGAGCCGTCGGTGATGACGAGGCGCACGCCCGCCACCGCACGGTCGTCGGTGGCGGTGCCGCTCAGCGCGACGTTGCCGCTGGGCAGGCTCGCCCCCGCCTCCGGGGAGGTGATCGTGGTGTCGGGGGCGACGGTGTCGGGCGCCTCCGTGGTCACGGTGAAGGGCACCGAGGGCCGGGAGCCGTCGATGAGCCCGGCGGCGTCGCGGGCCTCCACGGTGATCGTGTAGGAGCCGGCCGCCCGTGGCGTCCACTCCCACGACCAGCCGGTGCTCGTCGCACCGGGCGCGTCCAGCGTCGCGGGCCACGACGTGTACCCCGTGGAGAAGCCGGTCGACCCGCTCCCGCTCCACCAGCGCCCGGTCGCGTTGTCCTTGAGGGCCAGGCGCACGCCGGCGACGCCGACGTTGTCGGTCGCGGCGCCGGCGAAGCGCACCGTGCCCAGCGGCAGCGCCGCGGCGGGGGCCGGCGGTGGGGCGGGGAAGGTCAGCGTGCCGTCGGGGCGCGTGGTGTCGTTGGTGGTGGGCGGCGGCAGCGGCGGCGGGGTGGCGCCGGTCATGGCGAAGGAGCGCACGACCGCGGACCCGGCGTTGACGTTGCCGTTGTGGTCCAGGGTCCGCACGGTGGCCAGGTAGCGGCCACGGGCGCCGACCCCGGGGAAGACGAAGCGCCACGACGCCGAGGTCGCGGGCGCGGCGCTCGAGGTCCACGAGGCGATCGACCACGTCGGGGCGGCGTCCCAGCTGGCGTCGGAGGAGTTCCAGTAGAGCCCGGTGTCGGCGTCCTGCACCGACAGCTCGACGTTGCCGACCGACTGGTTGTCGGCGGCGGTGCCGGTGAGGGTGACCGAGGCCAGCGGCAGCACGCTGCTCTGGGCCGGGGCGCTCACCACCGGGGCCGAGGGCGCGGTCGACTCGTAGGTGCGCGCGGCGGCCGTGTCGTAGACCTGGATCCGGTCGTTGCCGGAGTCGGCGACGTAGACCCGGCCCTGGCCGTCGCAGTCGACGCCGGCCGGGCCCCGGAAGGAGTAGGGGTCCTGGCCGTAGGTGGAGCCCCACCGGGTCACGAAGGTGCCGTCGGGGTTCATGACGGTGACCTTGGCGGCCTGCTCGTCGACGATGTGGACCTGGCCGCCGCAGAAGGTGAGGTCGGCGATGTCGCGGAACTGGCCGAGCGCCGTGCCCGAGGCGCCGAAGGTGGCCAGTGCGTTGCCGGCCTGGTCGTAGGTGCGCACCCGCGTCCCCGAGCCGATGTAGATCGTGCCGGTGGAGGGGTCGACCGCTGTGCCGCTCGCGGTGACCGGGATGAAGTTGGCGTCGGGGTCGTCGACGGTCGGGCTGGCGTCGAGCTCGGCGAAGGTGACGGCGTCGAGGATCTTGACGCTGGCGGCCATCCGGTCGGTGATGATCGCCACCTGCCGGCCGTCGGGTCGGGTGTAGAACTCCACGTCTCCGGGCCAGCGGAAGTGGCCGTTGTCGGTGTCGTCGGAGCCGATCTGGCCGACCTGGCGCACGTAGGTCGGGCTGCCGCCGGCGGTGGTCGGGGCGTTGTAGACCTGGAGGTGGTGGCCACGCTCGTTGACCACCCACAGCCGCTTCGGCGTGGTGGCCGTCGGCGGCTGCACCGCGATGTGGCGCGGGTAGTTCATGTCGAAGGCACCGCCCGGTCCACGACGGCCCCAGGCGCCGAGGGAGGCGCCGGTGGAGCTGAAACGCTGGAAGCGCTGGGCCCAGGCGTCGGCCACCCACACGTCGCCGGTGGCGTCGTCGACCGACACGTCGCGCGGCTGCGCGAGCATGCCCACGGGAGGTCGCCGCGATGGGCTCGGGGCCCGCAGCAGCGGGGTGCCGCCGGAGGTGTACTTCTCGACCTCGAAGCCCCCGAAGTCACCGACCCAGACGTTGCCCTCGTCGTCGACGTCGACCTGGCGCCCGCCGCCGGAGAACTGGCCCGGTCCCTCCCCCTCCCCGCCGAAGCTCCCGACGTAGGACCCGTCGCGGCGGAAGACGTCGATGTCGGAGTTCTCCGCGTCGACGAGGTAGACCCGCCCCGAGGCGTCGTCGACGGTGATGCTGCGGTTGTCGCCGCCGGTCTGGGTGGTGGCGAAGGTCGACAGGTAGGTGCCGTCGCGTCCGTAGACGTAGGCCCGGCGGTTGAAGGCGTCGGTCATGTAGACCTGGTCGTCGTCGGTGATGTCGATGCCGTAGACGCGCGCCTGGTTGGTCTCCGACGTGCCGGGCGGCGTGATGGCCCACGAGCCGAGCTCGTCGACGGTCTGGGTGGCGTCGTTGAAGTGCAGGTGCAGCAGGCGCGGCGGGTTGGCCTCGTCGAGGGTGTTCGCGGTCACCGACAGGTTCTGGTAGTGGCTGTCGAGCACCCACACGTCCCCGGTGTCCTCCTCCACCGTCATCCAGACGGGGTAGAAGGCACGGAAGCGGTTGCCGGTCGAGGAGCTCAGGCTGGCGTCGGCGGTGTAGAGGAAGTTGCCCGCCTTGTCGTACTTGGCGATCGCGGCGGTGAGCGGGTTGTCCTTGAGCTCCGCGACGTAGACCGCCCCGTCGGTGGGGTCGGTGGCGATGCTGTAGGGCTGGCCCAGCGGGTTCGGCCGGTAGAAGTCGCCCAGCGGGTTGCCCTGTTTGTCGTAGCGGCGCACCGAGAAGTTGAGGTAGTCGCCGACCAGCACCTCCTCGGTCACGGGGTTGTACTGCACGCCCCAGGCGAAGACGCCCGGGCGGCCCTGGCCGCCGATGGAGCGCAGGAAGCGGGGCTGCTGGCCCGAGGCCACCGCGGCGTCGGCGGTCGAGCCGGTCGTCGTCACGACCAGCAGGGCCGGGGCGAGCGCCACGGTGAGGGCGAGCAGGAGGCGGGCGGCGGCGACGCGCAGGCGGCTGCGCCGCCCCGGCGTACGGCGCGCAGCGCGCGGTCGGGTCTCGGACGGGTCGGTCATGGTTGCTCCTGGTGCGAGGGACGCCGCGGCGCCGGGGTGTCAGCGGTAGCCGAGGGCGAGGAGCTGGGCGTCCAGCACCTTGTCCAGGGCCGCGACGTCCCCGGTGGCGAGGTCGTCGCGGAAGGCCTCCGAGCGGGCCGGGTCGAAGTGGTGGCGGGCCAGTCCCCGCTCGAAGGACCGGCTCGGCGCCAGTCCCGCGTGGTCGAGCACGGCGCCGAGCGTGCCGCGCGGGTCGGCGACGACGTCCTCGTGCCGCACCCGGATCCAGGACCCGGCCGGTGCGAGGGCGCGCGCGTCGTCGTAGGCCTCCATCAGCGAGCGCCAGGCCAGGCCCGCGAGCACCGGGAAGCTCTCACCGTGCTCGCGCCACAGCTCGTGCAGGTCGGGGCGCAGCGGGCCGAAGAGCAGCCGGCCGGCGCCGCGGTGGCCGTCCCACCACGGCATCTGCAGCCACGAGCTGGCCACCGCCCGACCGTCGCGCACGACCTCGACGACCAGGGCGTCGGGGAAGCACTCCAGCAGCAGGCCGGCGCGCGGCCAGCCGGTGAGCTTGTGCAGGAAGACCGGGGCGCCCAGCGCCTCGGCCCGGTCCTCCACCAGGTCGACCAGCCGCCGCCGCAGCCACGGGGTGGCGTCGGCGGCGGTGAGGTCGCGCGCGGGGTCGACGAGCAGCGGGGACACCTCGCGGGCCAGCAGCCGGTAGGCCTCGCTCGGCGCGAAGCGCGCCCCGCCCTTGCGGGTCACCCCGGCGGGCAGGCGCCGCCAGGCGACGTTGTGGACACGGCGGCTGCGCAGCACGCCGAGGTCGTCGAGGTTGGTCACGAAGCCGGTGTCCTCGTGGCGCGCCAGCACCTCGTGCACCAGTGTCGACCCGCAGCGCCCCGTGCCGAGCACGAAGACCGGCCTCGCCCTCACCGTCGGCCCCTCACCGGTAGCCGTGACGGGCCAGCGACGGCGCGAGGATGCGGGCCACGCCCACCGGCACCTCGCGTGTCGAGCGGTTGCGGTCGGGGTAGCTCAGCCGGCGCAGCTCCGCGGCCCACGCACCGTCCTCGCCCAGCCCGGCGAAGCGGGCGGTCGCGCCGAGGACCGCGACGGGGTCGCGGACCAGCTCCTCGTAGCCCACGTGGCGCACGCGGCCCGGGGCGAGCCCGGCCAGCCCCGCGTCGAGGGCCTCGGTCTCGTGGAGCCAGTGGCGCGCGGCCAGCTCGGCGGGGTCGGCGCCCTGCGCCACCCGGTCGAGCACCCGCGCCCCGCCGTCCCACCACAGCTCCAGGTCGGGCCACCAGTCCACGCCGGTCAGCGAGCGCGTGACGGCACGGCCGTCGCGCGTCACGACCACGAAGCGCGCCCGCGGGAAGGCCTCGGCCAGCAGCGGCACCCGGCGGTTGTGGTCGATGCGCTTGGAGACCACCACCGCGGCGCCGGCGCTGCGGCGCAGCCGCTCCAGGTCGCGCACGAGGCCCGCGACGTCGACGGCGGGGTCGCCGGGGGCGGCGCCGGGCAGGGCGCCGCGGCGCACGAACACCGGCTCGCCCTCCACCGGCTGCGGGAAGAACCGCTCGGCGAGGCTGCGGCGCGAGGCGTAGCGGTAGGCGTCGTCGCCCCCGGGGCCGAACCACACCGCGCGGCGCCGCTCGGGCGCGAGGCGGGCCACGCGGCCCAGGGCCCCCAGCTCCGGCAGGGCCGGGAGCCGGCGGTGGTAGTTGCTGACCCAGCCCGCGCGCGGGTGCAGGGCCAGCGCGCGGTAGACCAGGCTCGTGCCCGAGCGCGGCGCGCCCAGCACGAACAGCGGCCCCGCGTCACCGCGGTCGTCGGGCCGGGCCGGACGGGTCGGCCGGGCTGCGGCGTACGACGTCATGGGGCTCCTCGGGTGGACGTTCTGACCCTCGGAGTCAAGCGAGCCGCGACCCCGTGCAGCGGGGCCCGGCGGGCACGTCCCCAAGAGTGGTGACGGCCCGTCGGGGCGGGGTCGGGGACGCTGATCGCTGCCTAGGTTCGGCGCCATGCAGCTGACCGAGCTCCTCACCGCCGCCGGCCGCGCCCGGTGGCTCCTCGTCGTCCTCCCCGTGCTCTGCGCCGCGCTGTGGGTGGGGGTGCACGCCGACGACTCCCCGCGCGCGACCTCGCTGGCCACCGTGGCCGTGGTCGTGCCCGAGACCGACACCAGCGCCTCGGCCGTGGCCCAGGCCGTCGAGGCCTTCCGCTCGGCGCTGGTCTCGGAGACCGCGGTGCAGGACGCCGGCGACGCCGTCGGCGTCGAGCTGGTCGTCGACCGCGACGTCACCGCCGAGCGCGTCGGCACCTCGAACCTCCTCGACGTCGAGGTGCGCACCCCGCCGGGCACCGACGTCGCGGCCGTCGTCGAGGCCCTCGTGCGCAGCACGGCCCAGGAGCTCTACGTCGCGCCCGTGGGCATCGCCCAGGCCCGGCTCGACCGCGCCGACGCCCGCTACGCCGACGCGCTCGAGCGCCGCGAGGGGCTCACCGAGCGCTCGGGGCTGCTGCTGCCGATCGAGGCCTACCGCGCCAAGGAGAGCGAGGCGACCCAGCTGCGGGTCGCGCTGACCACCGGCCTGGCCAACGGCACGGTGGGCGGCGCAGGGGCCGCCGCGCTCCAGGAGGCCATGGACCGCGCCGAGGCCGACCTGGCCCGGATCGGCACCGCCGTCGACCGCTACGAGCCGGTGCAGGACGAGGTCGAGCGCTCCCGCGCCCTGCGCGCCGACGCCCGTGCCGAGCTCGACGCCGTGCTGGTGCGCCAGGACGCCGCCGTGCAGCCCGAGACCCTCGACGTCGGCGACCCCGTCACCGAGAGCCGCCGCACCCTGCTCGTGCGCGCCGGGGTGACGGGCGCCGTCGGCGGCCTGGCGCTGGCCGCGGCCGTCGTGCTGGCCGCGGGACTGCTGCGCGACCGACCGCGCACCCAC
>NZ_CAKASO010000020.1:0-66835 GCF_916862475.1 Nocardioides sp. Leaf374 | reverse complement strand
CTCGGGGGTCTCCTCGATGGACGAGGACTCCGGGCGGCCGGGCGGCGGGTACGGCCGGGTGGCGGGTACGGCGGGGCGGGCCCTCGCGCGGGGCGTCGCACCACCCGCACCGCAGGCGATAGGTTGGGCACCCCCACCGTGCCGCGCGGGGCACCCGCCCCGCCGGACCGTCCCTCAGGAGGCCGTCATCACCACCCCGATCACCGCAGCGAGCTGGTCCTACGCCGAGGCCCACGTCGCCGAGGACGAGGTGGTCTCCGCCGCGCGCGCCCGCGCCGAGGAGGTCGGCGTGGTCGCCATCAGCCCCGGCGGCGGCGCGGCCCTGCGCTTCCTGGCCTCGGTGCTCGACGCGCGCGCGGTCGTCGAGATCGGCACCGGCACGGGCGTCTCGGGCCTGTGGCTGCTGCGGGGCATGCGCTCCGACGGTGTGCTGACCACCGTCGACATCGAGGCCGAGCACCAGCGCCTGGCGCGCCAGGGCTTCTCCGAGGCCGGCATCCCCAGCCAGCGGGCCCGCACCATCTCCGGCTCCGCCCTCGACGTGCTCCCCCGCCTCACCGACGGCCACTACGACCTCGTCTTCTGCGACGGCGACAAGTCGGAGTACTCCGCCTACCTCGCCGAGGCCCTCCGCCTGCTGCGCCCCGGCGGCGTGGTGGCCTTCGACAACGCCCTGTGGCACGACAAGGTCGCCGATCCCGCCCAGCGCGACTCCGAGACCGTCGCCATCCGCGAGCTGGGCCGCGAGATCGCCGCCCACGAGGGCCTGCTCTCGGTGCTGCTGCCGGTCGGCGACGGCCTGCTGTGCGCCAAGAAGGTCTGGGACCCCGCCGCGGTCTGACCGACCCGTACGCCGCCGGCGCCCGATCGCCCGCGGCCCCGGCCCGCGGGCCGGTCGTGCCCGCGCGCCCACGACCAGCGCGGCCCGCACGCAGCTGCGCCGCCGGTCGCCGCGGACGGCCGCCCCGAGCGGAGCCGGACGCTCGTGGATCCCGGCCGCGTCGCGAGTCGCCGGGGACGGCCGCCCCGAGCGGAACAGAGCCCCGCGGATCCCGGCCCACGCCGCCGGCCACCCCGGACGGAACAGAACCCCCACGGATCCCGGCCCACGCCGCCGACCACCCCGGACGGAGCAGAACCCCACGGATCCCGGCCCACGCCGCCGGCCACCCCAGACGGAACAGAACCCGCGGATCCCGGCCCACGCCGCCGGCCGCCCGAGCGGAGCCGAGCCCCCGCGGATGCCGGCACGCGCCGCCGGTCGCCGGGGGCGTGCAGCCCCCGGGCGGGCCTCAGGCCCCGCGCACCCCGGCGAGCGGGTCGTCGCCACCCAGCCAGGCCAGCAGGGTGCGGGCACCGAAGCCGGTGGGGCCGGCGGTCCACTCGTGGAAGTCGGAGGGGGCGTCACCGGCGGAGGCGATGTCGAGGTGGGCCCACGGCACGTCGCCGACGAAGTGCTGGAGGAAGAGCGCGGCGGTGATGGCGCCCGGGCCCCCGCCCGCGTTGTCGGCGTCGGCGACCTTGGAGGCGATCTTCTCCTCGTAGACCTCGGCGAGCGGGAAGCGCCAGAAGGGCTCGCCCGCCGACTCGGCGGCGTCCTCGAGCGCACCGGCGAGGGCGTCGTCGTTGGCGAAGTAGCCGCCCGTGCGCTGCCCGAGCGCGACCTTCATCGCCCCGGTGAGGGTGGCGACGTCGACCATGGCGGCGGGCTCGATCTCGGCGGCGGCGTAGGCGAGGGCGTCGGCCATGACCAGGCGGCCCTCGGCGTCGGTGTTGGTGACCTCGGAGGTGCGTCCGCCCCAGTGACGCAGCACGTCGCCGGGTCGCACGGAGTCGCCGGAGACGGCGTTCTCGGCGGCGGGCACGAGGCCGACCACCCTGACCGGGCAGCCGACGGCGCCGAGCGCGGCCATGGTGGCGATCACGACGGCACCGCCGGTCATGTCGCGCTTCATCGTCGTCATGGCCTCGCCGGGCTTGATCGAGAGGCCACCGGTGTCGAAGGTGATGCCCTTGCCGACGAGCACCACGGTCGGGGTGCGGCGCGTCGCGCCGTCGGGGGTGTAGTCGAGCCGGATCAGCCGCGGCGGCATGGCCGAGGCCTGACCGACGCCGACGATGCCGCCGAAGCCCTCGGCGACGAGCTCGCGCTCGTCCCAGACGCGTACGGCGAGCCCGGCCTCCTCGGCTGCGGCGACGGCCTGGTCGGCGAGCCAGGCGGGGCTCTTGAGGTTGGAGGGCACGGTGGCCAGCAGCCGGGCGCGCCACCCGGCGCCACCGACGGCGATGGCGCGGGCGAGCACGTGGGCCTCGGAGTCGGGCAGGTCGGTGAGGACCACCCTCTCGACGGGGCCCTGCGCGGGCGGCTCGGACTTCCAGTGGAAGACGAAGGAGCCCAGCATCAGGCCGACCACGAAGGCCTCGAGGCCCGCGGAGTCGGCGACGGCCGGCACGGAGGTGGCCACGGCCGAGCGACCCTTGGTCGCCCGGGCGAGCGCCGCGCCGGCGCGGCGCAGGTCGGTGGGGCTCTGCCTGCCGGTGCCGACGAGCAGGACCGAGCGGAGCTCGGCGTTGTCGGGGCCCCCCAGCGGCACCGGCAGACGGGTGATCTCTCCTGCCCTGCCGGTGGCCTTCTCGGCCTCCAGCAGGGCGATCAGGTCGACGCCGAGCAGCTCGGAGAGCTCCTCGGCGCCCGGGCCCAGCAGCAGCCGGGGCCCGGGGTCGTCCGCACGGCGCTCGCCGGCGTCGCGGTCGTCCTCGTCGGTCTGCAGGACCGGGAGGGCGACCACGTCGACGCCGAGGATCGCGTGGGGGCCGAGGTCGCTGAGCGCGAACCCCGGCGGGGTGACCTGGGTGGGGAGGGTGTGACCCGCTGTCGGAGCCGTCGTGGGGGGCATCAGCCGATCAGCCGACGACGTCCTTGAGGGCGTCGCCGAGATTCCCGGCCTCCTCGGCGTTGAGCTCGACCACCAGTCGGCCACCACCCTCGAGCGGGACGCGCATGACGATGCCGCGTCCTTCCTTGGTGACCTCCAGCGGACCGTCGCCCGTCCGCGGCTTCATCGCCGCCATCCGGCACCTCTTCCCCACATGTCGTGAACTCAGGTGTGCGCGCCGGGGTCGCGGGTGCGTCCCGGTCGTGCGTGACCATTATCCCCCATGGACCCTCCGACCGGGAGCACCGCCTCGTGGTTGGTCACGGCCGCGCGGTCGCGGACGCCGCTCGCGACCGTCCTCGTGCGCCGCCGCGCGGGCCTCCGCGCGGCGACCCGGTCCTCCCCCGACGCCCGCCGGGGGCGGCCTCAGACCGCGGAGCTGACGTAGGCGTAGGTGAACACCACGACCCCCGCGGCCATGCCGAGGTGGGCCAGCAGGGAGAGCCACGGCCCTCCTGCCCACGCGTCGGAGGCGCCGTCCCCCGCGTGGCGCCCCTTGCTCGGCAGCCAGCGGGCCAGCAGCAGCAGCCCGGCGCCGGCCACGACCCACCAGAAGCCGAGCCCGACCACCCCGACCAGCGCGCTGCCGGGAGCGGAGTCGTCGGGCGACACCAGGAAGACCGTCCACACGACCAGCGCGAGGACCCCGGCGAGCAGGTGCACCGTGAGCAGCCGGCGCGGCACGACGTGGCGCCCGCCCCCTCCTGCGGCCCCTCCGAGCCGCAGCCTGGTCAGCACGACGACGAGCGCCGCGAGGGCGGTCAGGACGTAGACGACCGGTTCGAGCACGCGGGAGAGTGTGCCCTACGGCTGTGGGGCGTCGCCACGACCGTTCGCGGCCCGGTCGTGGCCACCGCCGTCGTACGGCGCAGCAGCGCCGCCGTCGGCGGGGCCCGGTCCCTCCGCGGCAGCGACCCCGCCCGCGGCGGCCCCACCGGCCCCACCGGCCCCGTCGCGCTGGTCGGCGAGCTGGTCGGCGAGCCGGGCGAGCAGGGCGTCGACCTCGTCCATGCGGTAGCCGCGCAGGGCCAGGGAGAAGCGCACGCGTCGCAGGTCGTCGGGGCGCAGCGGTCCGGCCGCGGGCACGAGGGCGTCGGGCCGGTCGTCGTAGGCCGGGGCGAGCGGGGTGCCGCGGCCCGAGGCGACCACGGCGATCCCGCCCAGGAGGAGCACGCCGAGGACGGCGAGGAACCACATCACGACGCACGCTCCTCTCGGGCACGCACCATGAGGTCGACGGCCTCGTCGAGGTCGTCGGTGAGCACCATCATGTCGAGGTCGGCGGCGGAGATCTTGCCGTCGGCGAGCACGGTGTCGCGCAGCCAGGCCAGCAGCCCCGACCAGTAGTCGACGCCGAGCAGCACGACGGGGAAGCGGGTGACCTTCTGGGTCTGCACGAGCGTGAGGGCCTCGAAGAGCTCGTCGAGGGTGCCGAGACCGCCGGGCAGGACGACGAAGCCCTGGGCGTACTTGACGAACATCGTCTTGCGGGCGAAGAAGTAGCGGAAGTTGACCCCGATGTCGACCCACTCGTTGAGGCCGGACTCGAAGGGCAGCTCGATGCCGAGCCCGACGCTGAGGCCGCCGGCCTCGCTGGCGCCCTTGTTGGCGGCCTCCATGGCGCCGGGCCCGCCGCCGGTCATCACGGCGAAGCCCGCGTCGACCAGGCGACGGCCGAGCTCCTCGCCCTGGGCGTAGGAGGGGTGGTCGAGCGGGGTGCGGGCGGAGCCGAAGACGCCGATCGCCGGGCCGAGCTCGGCCAGCGCCCCGAAGCCCTCCACGAACTCCGCCTGGATGCGCAGCACCCGCCACGGGTCGGTGTGGACCCAGTCGGAGGGCCCGCGGGAGTCGAGCAGGCGCTGGTCGGTGGTGGAGCCGTCGACCTGGTCGCGGCGCTGGATGACCGGACCCTTGAACTTGTGCCTCACGCGCCCTGCTCCCCGCCCTGCTCCTCGACCTGCTCCCCGCGCAGCCAGGCGGCGAGCTGTCGCTCGCAGCGCAGCACCTGCTCGACCGGCACGTGCTCCTCCTGCTTGTGGGCCAGGAGCGGGTCGCCGGGTCCGTAGTTGACCGCCGGCACGCCCAGGGCGCTGAAGCGAGCGACGTCGGTCCAGCCGAACTTGGGGTTGGCCACGCCGCCGACCGCCTCGAGGAAGGCCTTGGCGGCGGGCTGGTCGAGCCCGGGCAGCGCGCCGGGGGCGGTGTCGGTGAGGGTGACGTCGTAGCCGTCGAAGAAGTCGCGCACGAAGGCCTCGGCCTCGGCCTCGGAGCGGTCGGGCGCGAAGCGGAAGTTGACCTCGACGACGCACTCGTCGGGTAGCACGTTGCCCGCGACCCCGCCGCGGATGAAGACCGCGTTGAGCCCCTCGTGGTACTCCAGCCCGTCGATGACCGGGCGCCGCGCCTCGTAGCCGGCGAGCCGGGCGAGCACGTCGGCGGCGCCGTGGATGGCGTTGACGCCCTTCCAGCTGCGCGCGGAGTGGGCGCGCTCCCCGCGGGTGCGGACCTCGACGCGCAGCGTGCCCTGGCAGCCGGCCTCGACCACGGCGTCGGAGGGCTCCATGAGGATCGCGAAGTCGCCGGTCATCAGCTCGGGGTCGGACTGGGAGAGCTGGTGGAGGCCGTTGAACTCGGCGTCGATCTCCTCGGCCTCGTAGAGCACGTAGGTCACGTCGCGCACCGGCGCGGTCACGGTGGCGGCCAGGCGCAGGATGACGGCGTCGCCGCCCTTCATGTCGCAGGTGCCGAGGCCGTGCAACAGGCCGGTGGCCTCGTCGAGACGGCTGGGCATGTTGTCGTTGACCGGCACGGTGTCGAGGTGGCCCGCGATCACGACGCGGTCGCCCAGGCCCAGGTCGGTGCGCGCGACCACCGTGTGACCGCGGCGCACCACCTCCAGGTGGGGCAGGGCCCGCAGCGCCTCCTCCACCGCGTCGGCGATGTCGCGCTCCCCCAGGCTGACCGACTCGATGTCGCACAGCTGGCGGGTGAGGGTGACCGCGTCGGCGGTCAGGTCGAGCACGGGGGTCGTCACGGGCGTCTGCGGCATGGCGCTAGTCAACCAGCCGGGGCGCGCGCCGGGCCCCGGCGGCGCGCAGCGCCCCGGCGTACGCCGGACGACCGGGCGGTGTCCGGACGCACCACGACCCCCGACGGCCGTCGGGGGTCGTGGTGGCTGCGCGAGAGCGGCGCTCGGTCGCGGAGGTCTCGGGGACCTCAGCGACGGCGCTCGCCCTGCTTGAGCTTGTCCTTGGCGAACTTGACCCCGAAGAGGGCCAGCAGCTTCCAGACCAGCCAGCCGAGCAGCTGGAAGATCGTGCGCTTGGGCTTGCCCACGTCAGCCCTTGAAGGCGTCCTTGACACCCTCGCCGGTCTTCTTGGCCGAGGCCGCGGCCTGGTCCTTCTTGCCCTCGGCCTCGAGCTTCTCGTTGTTGGTGACGTCGCCCACGGTCTCCTTGACCTTGCCGGCGGCGTCCTGAGCGGCGTTCTTGGCCTTGTCGGCGATACCCATGGCTACTCCTTCGTCTGTGGCCCAGGTCGGGCCTTCGGGGTGAGCAGCCGCGGCGGCCGCTCCGGTTGACTTACGTCGTAAGTCAGTTTCACCGTAGCCCCCCGGTCAAACGGGCGGCCCGGTCACCACTTCGACGAAAGCAGGACGCCATGACCGCCACCTCACCCCTCGGGTCCGGACACGATCACAACCACGACGCGACCCCGACCGAGTCGCGCCGCGACGTCGTCGACCGCGAGCGCGAGCGCTTCGGGGGCATCAAGCCCTTCGTCGCCTTCTTCGGCTGGCTCACCGCCACCGGCATGGCCGTGCTGCTAACCGCCCTCGTCGCGGCCGCCGGCGCCGGCGTGGGCCTGGTCTCCAGCGCCTCCGAGGTCGCCGACGCGGCGACCGGCAACGGCCTCCAGGCCGAGGAGATCGGCTGGGCCGGCGTCATCCTGGTGCTGGTCGTCGTCTTCCTCTCCTACTACTCCGGTGGCTACGTCGCCGGCCGCATGGCGCGCTTCGACGGCATGAAGCAGGGCTTCGCCGTGTGGGCCTGGGCCGTCGTGGCCGCGATCGTCGTGGCGATCCTCGGCGCCGTCGCCGGCTCGCAGTACGACGTGCTGGGCGACATCAACTCCTTCCCGCGCATCCCGGTCGACGCGGGCGACCTCACCCTGCAGGCCATCGCCGTGCTCGTCGGCGTCGTCGTCGTCAGCCTCGTCGGCGCCCTGCTCGGCGGCCTGGCCGGCATGCACTTCCACCGCAAGGTCGACCGCGCCGGCCTCGGTCGCTGACCCCGGCCGACCCCAGCCGACCCCAGCCGACCCCAGCCCCCCGCACCACCACCGCGACTCCCCCCGGTCGCGTGCTCCACCCCGTCGTCCGGGTCCACCCTCCCTCGCACGTCGCCACGTGCCGGAGGGTCGGCCCGGACGACGGCGTCACCGCGGTCGTCGCTACCGTGGAACCCCCAGCCGAGGAGCACCCCCATGTCGTCCGCCGAGCACCCCGACCACGACCGGCCCGTCACCGACGCGGCCGCGGTCGGCCCTGCCCCCGGCGACGGCCAGGAGCCCCCGCTGCCCGACGCCGACGCGGCCATCGTGGCCGGCGGCGCACCCCCTTCGGCCCGCGTGCCGCTCGACCGCGACCGGATCGTCTCCGAGGCGCTGGTCTTCCTCGAGGAGGTCGGCCCCGGCGGACTCTCGATGCGCCGTCTGGGCAAGCGCCTGGGCGTCGAGGCGATGTCGCTCTACCGCTACGTGCCGGGCAAGGAGGACCTGCTCGACGCCGTCGTCGAGTCGCTCATCTCCGGCATGTACGCCGATCCCGAGGTGCTCAGCACCCCCGACAACGGCTGGCAGGACTTCCTCCAGCGCATGGCCCACGGGGTGCGGCGCGTGGCGCTCGCCCACATCCAGGCCTTCCCGCTCGTGGCCTCGCGCCCGCCCGAGGCGCCGTGGCTGCGCCCGCCGCTTCGCAGCCTGGACTGGGTGGAGTCGTTCCTGGCCGGGCTGACCTCCGAGGGCTTCAGCGACGCGGCCGCGGTGGCGGCGTACCGCTCGTTCACCAGCTTCCTGCTGGGCAACCTGCTGCTCGAGGTCGCCTCCCACGGTGCCGACATCGGCCCCCTCGACGTCGTCGACGACGGCGAGGAGGACAACGAGGCGCTGCGGCAGCACCCGACGGTGGCGCGGCTGCGCGCCGACCTCGCCCAGGACCACTCGGCCACCGAGTTCGAGGAGTCCCTCGAGCAGCTGCTCGAGCGGATCTCCTCGGTGAAGGTCGAGCTCGCCGACGCCTGAGCGGTCCCGCTCAGGACTCGGGTGCGAACACGCAGAACTCGTTGCCCTCGGGGTCGCCGAGCACCGACCAGTGCTCGGTCTCCCACCGCCGCTGCGCGCCCGCGGCGAGCAGGGCCTCGACGTCGCCGGTGACGTCCCAGTGCACCCGGTGCGGCACCGTGCGGGGCTCGGGCACCGCGTTGAAGTCCAGCGTCATCCGCTCGTCGGCGGCCACGCCGGCCACGGTCCACCAGCCGCCCTCGTCGTGCACGGCCTCGGCCCCGAGGACGTCCGCCCACCAGCGGGCCACGCGGCCCGGGTCGACGCAGTCGACCCCGACGCCGTGCAGGCGCACCGCCGGCGGCTGGTCGCGCTCGAAGGCGCAGAACTCGTTGCCCTCGGGGTCGGCCATCACGTCCCACCCGAAGCCAGTGTCGGCGGGCCGCGAGAGCACGCGCGCGCCCAGGGCGACGAGCTCCTCGACGGGACCGGAGTCGAGGTCGAGGTGCAGCCGGTTCTTCGTCACGTGGGGCCGGTCGACGGCGTTGACCCAGATCGTGTGGCGCGGCGTGGGGCCGACCAGGTGGCGGTGCGTGGGGTCGTCGCGCTCCTCCAGGCCCGTCACCGCCGCCCAGAAGCGTGACTGCGCCTCCACGTCGACCGCGTCGAGGCACAGGTCCTTCCACGTCGCCAGCACCATGGGCCCACCCTGCCACGGGCCGGCCACGGACCGGGGTCACCGGCCCGTGGCTCCCCGGCCCCGGCCGGGCTCAGGCGCGGGCGACGTGCACGCCGGCCTTCTCGCCGTCGCCGACCACCACCTCGGTGGCCCCGGTGGGCGTGCCGCCCTGGTCGGGGTCGACCACCGAGAACGACGTGGCCAGGGTCTCCCGCGCGATGAGGGCCTCGTGGGTGGCGGCGGCCCCGCGCACGGCCGGGCCGCCGCTGAGGGTCAGCGCGATCCGGTCGGAGACGTCGAGGCCGGCGTCGCGGCGGGCCTGCTGCACCGCGCGCACCAGGTCGCGCGCCAGGCCCTCCGCCGCGAGCTCGGGGGTGACGGCGGTGTCGAGCACCACGAAGCCGCCGCCGCGGGGCAGCAGGCCGACCGCGGTGGTGTCGTCGGCGGCGCCGGCGACGGTCTCGAGGGTGTACTCCCCCTCGACCAGCGCGAGACCGCCCGCGGTGACGGTGCCGTCCTCGGCCACCGACCAGTCGCCCGACTTCGAGCCCTTGATCGCGACCTGCACCTCGCGCCCGAGCCGGGGCCCGGCCGCGCGCGCGTTGACGGTGAGCCGCTGCGACACGCCGTACGACGCCGCCTCGGGCGCGTCGGCGCCCAGCAGCCGCACGGTCTTGACGTTGACCTCGTCGGCGAGGATCGACTCGAAGCCGGCGAGCAGCGCGGGGTCGGCCACGACCACGGTGAGGGCCGGCAGCGGCAGCCGGTTGCGCAGCTGGCCGGCCTTGCGCAGCGCGGAGGTGGCCGAGCAGGCGTCGCGCACCTGGTCCATCGCCGCGACCAGCGCGTCGTCGCCGGGCAGCTCCTCGGGCGTCGGCCAGTCGGTGAGGTGCACCGAGCGGCCACCGGTCAGGCCGCGCCAGATCTCCTCGGTGGTGAGCGGGAGCAGCGGGGCGGTCGTGCGGCAGACCACCTCGAGCACGGTGTGGAGGGTGTCGAAGGCCGCGGCGTCGCCCTGCCAGAAGCGCTCGCGGGAGCGGCGGATGTACCAGTTGGTCAGCACGTCGAGGAAGGAGCGCGTGACGTCGCAGGCCTCGGCGACGGCGTAGTCGTCGAGGGCGCCGGTCATCTGCTCGACGTACTGGCGGGTCTTGGCCAGCAGGTAGCGGTCGAGCGGGTCGGTGGAGGCGGTGGAGCGCTGCGCGGTGTAGCCGCCCTCGCCGGCGGCGTTGGCGTAGAGCTGGAAGAAGTACCAGCTGTTCCACAGCGGCATCATCACCTGGCGCACCGAGTCGCGGATGCCCTGCTCGGTGACCACGAGGTTGCCGCCGCGCAGGATCGGGCTCGACATGAGGAACCAGCGCATCGCGTCGGCGCCGTCGCGGTCGAAGACCTCGCGCACGTCGGGGTAGTTGCGCAGCGACTTGCTCATCTTGTTGCCGTCGGAGCCCAGCACGATGCCGTGGCTGACGCAGGCCGAGAAGGCGGGCTTGTCGAAGAGCGCGGTGGCCAGGACGTGGAGGGTGTAGAACCAGCCGCGGGTCTGGCCGATGTACTCCACGATGAAGTCGCCCGGGAAGTGGCCCTTGGCCGCGGCGGTGCCGTCGAACCAGTCGGCGTTCTCGAAGGGGTAGTGCACCTGGGCGTAGGACATCGAGCCCGAGTCGAACCACACGTCGAGCACGTCGGTGACGCGGCGCATGGTGGAGCGCTCGCCCTCGGGGCGCGGGTCGTCGGGGTTGGGGCGGGTCAGCTCGTCGACCCAGGGGCGGTGCAGGTCGCGCTCGCCGTCGGCGTTGCGGGGCAGGTCGCCGAAGTCGCGCTCGAGCTCGGCGAAGGAGCCGTAGACGTCGAGGCGGGGGTAGGCCGGGTCGTCGCTCTTCCACACCGGCACCGGGGAGCCCCAGAAGCGGTTGCGGGTGATCGACCAGTCGCGGGCGTTCTCCAGCCACCGGCCGAACTGGCCGTCCTGGATGTGCTCAGGCACCCAGCGGATCTGCTGGTTGAGCTCCAGCATCCGCTCCTTGATCGCGGTGACCTCGACGAACCACGACGAGACGCCCTTGTAGATGAGGGGCTCGCGGCAGCGCCAGCAGTGGGGGTAGGAGTGGTCGTAGGTCTCGCGACGCAGCAGGACGGTGCCGGCGGTGACCGCGCCGGCCTCCTCGCCGGTGGCGCCGCGGGTGGCCGCGCGCAGGTGGTCGATCACGTGGGGGTTGGCGTCGAAGACCTGCATGCCGGCGTACTCGGTCACCGGCGCGGTGAAGCGACCGTCCTTGCCCACCGGCATGACCGCCTCGATGCCCTCGCGGTCGGTGACCTCCTTGTCGACCTCGCCGAAGGCGCCGGCGGTGTGGACCACGCCGGTGCCGTCGGTGGTCGTGACGGCGTCGTCGGCGGCCACGACGCGGAAGGCGCGGTCGTGGTCGGCGTAGTAGGAGAAGGGCGGGGTGTAGGTGAGGCCGACCAGGTCGGCGCCGCGGCGGCGGGCGAGCACGACCGGCTCGTCGCCGAGCTCGCGGGCGTAGGCGCCCAGGCGGGCCTCGGCCAGCAGGTAGCGCGCGGTGGCCTCGGTGCCGGGCACGGGCGCCTCGACGACGACGTAGTCGATGTCGGAGCCGACCATGACGGCGAGGTTGGAGGGCAGGGTCCACGGGGTTGTGGTCCAGATGAGCACCTTCGCACCGTCGAGCTCGGCGTCGCCCTCGACGCCGTCGCGGGCGTGGAGGGTATAGCCGACGGTGACCGCGGGGTCCTGGCGGTTCTGGTAGACGTCGTCGTCCATGCGCAGCTCGTGGTTCGACAGCGGCGTCTCGTCGTTCCAGCAGTAGGGCAGCACGCGGAAGCCCTCGTAGACCAGGCCCTTGTCGTGCAGGCTCTTGAAGGCCCAGATCACCGACTCCATGTAGTCGGGGTTCATCGTGCGGTAGTCGTGGTCGAAGTCGACCCAGCGCGCCTGGCGGGTGACGTAGTCGCGCCACTCGCCGGTGTACTTCATCACCGACTCGCGACACGCGTCGTTGAACCTGTCGATGCCCATCTCGACGATCTCGTCGGTGGTCTTGATGCCGTTGAGCCGCATCGCCTCGAGCTCGGCCGGCAGGCCGTGGGTGTCCCAGCCGAAGCGGCGCTCGACGCGCTTGCCGCGCATGGTCTGGTAGCGCGGCACGAGGTCCTTGACGTAGCCGGTGAGCAGGTGGCCGTAGTGCGGCAGCCCGTTGGCGAAGGGCGGGCCGTCGTAGAAGACGAACTCCCCCGAGCCGTCGTCGCCGGCGCTGCGCTGCTCCACCGAGGCCTGGAAGGTGCCGTCGGCGGCCCAGTAGGCCAGCACCTTCTCCTCGATCTCGGGGAAGCGCGGCGCGGACGGGACGGCGGCCTGGCCGGCCGTGGAGACCTGGGGATAGGTCATCGGGGTCATCTCCTGCGGTGCGTCGGGTCGTGGGCTGCCTCACCACGAGGACGACTCCCTGACGGGGACCGCGGTACCACCTCGCTTGCCCTGCCGCGCCGTGCGCGCCGGTGGGCGCGTGCGTCGGGCGGGGCCGCTCGTTGCGGGCTGTGACGGGCCTACCCGTCCGGGTCTAGTGAGGTCGCGCGGTCGGGGACCGCGCGGCCCGTTCTTCCGGAGGCTCGCCGCTGATGACGGCTCGAGCGCCTGTGCTCCCAGGGTAGCCAGCCGGGCCCGTCCCCGGCCAACCGGTTCCCCGTCGCCCCCGCCGTACGTCGCACCGCTCGGCTCCCGCGGTGGTCCGGCGGGGGCCGGCGGGGGCCGGCGCGCGTCTTAGCGTCGCCTTGACCTTCCCTTGGAGCCGCGTTGGTGCGCACCGCCGCAGAGTGGTGCCTGTGCTCGAGGAGACCTCGAGGAAGACCACCCCGATCCAGGAGACGACCATGACGAAGACCGTCCGCACCACGACCGCCCTCCCCACCGGCCGCACCCCCGGGCGTCGCCTGCGCCGCAGCCTCGCCGTCGCGGCCGTCGTCCCGCTGGCCCTCGGCCTCGCCGCCTGCGGCGACTCCGACGACGACAACGACGACGTCACCGCCCCGGCGCCCACCGCCACCGTCACCGAGACCGCCTCGGCCTCGCCGTCGACCGGCTCCTCCGACGACGCCTCCGACGACGCCTCGACCGGCGGCTCGACCGGCGGCTCCGGCGACGAGCGCGCACTCCTCGCCGCCGCGGCGACCGCCGTCGGCTCGGTGCAGGGCAGCACGCTCTTCTCCATCGACCGCGACGACGCCGGCGGCTGGGAGATCACCGTCGTCGACGGTCAGGGGGTCGAGAACGACGTGGTCGTCTCCGCCGACGGCTCCTCGGTCGAGCGCGGCCCCGACGTCGACCAGGACGACGCCGACGACCAGGACGACCTCGCCGAGCGCCAGCAGCTGCTGAACGACGTGCAGGTCGACTACCGCCAGGCCGTCGAGGCCGCCCGCGGCGAGGTCGCCGGCGGCGTGGTCGAGGACGTCGACCTCGACCTGGAGAACGGCGCGGCCGAGTGGGAGGTCCAGGTGCAGGACGGCACCACCGAGCAGACCGTGCGCATCGACGCCGTCTCCGGCGACGTCAGCGGCACCGAGACCGACAACGACGACGACTGACCGCACCCCCGCGCCCCCCGGGCGCCCCCCGGCCGGACCGGGCCCGTCGCTGCGTGACGGGCCCGGTCCTTCGTCGTCCGGCCCCGGCGGGGTGGGTGGTCAGGGGAGGTGGCGGCCGAGGAGGTCGAGGAACTCGTCGGCCATGGCGAGCTGCCGCACGAGCTTCTCGCGGCGGGCGGCCGCCTCGGCCTGCACGGCGGCGAGCCGCTCACGGGCTGCGGCTCCCGGGGCGCCGGGGCCGGTGTCGGGACCGGGGCCCTCCTCGGCGAGGAGGTCGAGGTCGGCCAGGGCGGCGCCCATCTCCTCGAGGCTGAAGCCGAGCGGCTTCATGCGGCGGATGAGCAGGATCCGCTCGACGTCGCGCTCGGTGTAGAGCCGGAAGCCGCCGTCGGTGCGGCCGGAGGGACGCAGCAGGCCCACCTCGTCCCAGTGGCGCAGGCTGCGCAGCGACAGGTCGGTGCGGGTGGCGACCTCACCGATGTGCATGGCGCGCGCCTCCGGGATCGGGTCGGACGGGTCGGCCGCGGGGCCGGCGGTCTCCTCGCTCACCTGGGTCTCCTCGGTCGGTGGGTGTGCTCGCGCGTCGGGTGGGAGCGATTTCAACCCTACCCTCACGTAAGGGTAGGGTTGCGCTCAGACTTCCGCCGGCGACGACGCCGGCAGCGCGCCCGGCGCGCACCACCCTCCCATCCCGTCCACCGACGCTCCCGACCGCCCGCGCACGCCGCGCGGACCGGGGCGTGCCGGTGTGCCCTGCCCCCGAACGGAGCCTCGTGACCACGACCCCCTCCCTGCCGGCCGACGTGCCGGACGCCCGGCCTGACGCCACGCCGCCGCCCCGCCAGCCCGGCGTCCGCGAGGCGCTGCGCTCCCCCGCGCTGCTGCGCACCGAGGTGCTGGCCGGCCTCGTGGTCGCCCTGGCGCTGATCCCCGAGGCCATCTCGTTCTCGATCATCGCCGGCGTCGACCCGCAGGTCGGCCTCTTCGCGTCCTTCACCATGGCCGTCTCCATCGCCTTCCTCGGCGGGCGCCCGGCGATGATCTCCGCGGCCACCGGGGCGGTCGCCCTGGTCATCGCCCCGGTGATGCGCGAGCACGGCTACGACTACCTCATCGCCACCGTGCTGCTCGGCGGCGTGCTGCAGGTCGTGCTCGGCCTGGCCGGCTTCGGCCGGCTGATGCGCTTCATCCCGCGCTCGGTCATGGTCGGCTTCGTCAACGCGCTGGCCATCCTCATCTTCCTCGCGCAGCTGCCCTACCTCGTCGACGTGCCGTGGCTGGTCTACCCGATGGTGGCCGTCGGCATCGCCGTCATGGTGGGCCTGCCGCGGGTCACCAGGGTCGTGCCGGCCCCGCTGGTCGCGATCGTCGCGCTCACCGGCTTCACCGTGCTGGCCGCGCTGTCGGTGCCCGACGTGGGCGACGAGGGCGAGCTGCCCGACTCCCTGCCCGCGCTCTTCGTGCCCGACGTGCCGCTGACGCTGGAGACCCTGCAGATCATCGCCCCCTACGCCCTGGCGATGGCGCTGGTCGGGCTGCTGGAGTCGCTGATGACGGCCAAGCTGGTCGACGACCTCACCGACACCCACTCCGACAAGACCCGCGAGTCGTGGGGCCAGGGCGCCGCCAACGTGATCACGGGCTTCTTCGGCGGCATGGGCGGCTGCGCGATGATCGGCCAGACGATGATCAACGTGAAGGCCTCCGGCGCCCGCACCCGGATCTCCACCTTCCTCGCCGGCGTCTTCCTGCTGGTCCTCGTGGTCGGTCTCGGCGACGTGGTCTCGATCATCCCGATGGCCGCGCTGGTCGCGGTGATGGTCATGGTCTCGGTCGGCACCTTCGACTGGCACTCGGTGCGCCCGCGGACGCTGCGCCGCATGCCGCGCTCGGAGACCACCGTGATGGTGGCGACCGTCGCGGTCACCGTGGCCACCCACAACCTCGCCATCGGCGTCGTCGTCGGCGTGCTCGTCGCGACGACCCTCTTCGCCCGCCGCGTCGCCCACCTCACCGAGGTCGACCGCGAGGTCGCCGTCGGCCCCGACAGCGAGCCCACGGCGGTCTACCGCGTCACCGGGGCGCTGTTCTTCGCCTCCAGCAACGACCTCTACCGCCAGTTCGACTACGTCGGCGACCCCGCCCGCGTCGTCATCGACCTCAGCGAGTCGCACGTCTGGGACGCCTCCACCGTGGCCTCCCTCGACGCCATCACCACCAAGTACGCCGCGAAGGGCAAGCGCGCCGACATCGTGGGGCTCAACGAGGCCAGCGCCGAGCGCCACGGGCGGCTCACCGGACAGCTCGGCTCCCACTGAGCCGGGCCCACTGAGCCGGGCCCACTGATCCGGGCCCGCTTTGCCGGCCCGCTGGGACGGGCCCACCGAGACGGGCCGGGCCTCCGCGGCCCGGGGTCAGCGGGCGTAGGGCGCCAGCGGCGGCTCGGCGGTGACCATCGGCGAGGTGGCGCTCGACCGCGCGGTCTGCGCGAGGGCCGCGGCCACCTCGGCCGGGAAGGTGACGGGGTCGACGTCGGGCATCAGCGGCTGGCCGCAGGTCGCGGTGGGCACGCGGTCGAGCCGGGCCGGCCCGCGGTGCTCGAGGGCGTCGAGGCCGATCAGCCAGGCGGCGTTGTCGTAGGCCATGCCGAAGTGGTCGACGACCTCGGTCGGGCAGAGGTCCTGCACCGCGACGTTGGTGACGTTGCTCCCGGGGGCGAGGTGGGCCGAGGTGCTGGGCACGACGACCTCGTCGTAGCGCGTGCTGATCGCGGTGTAGTCGACCCGGTCGTAGGTCTCACGTCCGCGGTTGAGGGCGGTGAGGAAGTCGGAGCCGGCCAGTTGCTGCCAGTTGGCCGGGGTGCAGCGCCCGAGGGTCTCGCAGACGGCGCCGAAGACCTCGGTGCCGTGGTGGGAGGAGGAGAGCCCGACGTAGTCGTCGACCATGCCGCGGGTGTCGGGCCAGTACTTCAGCGCCCAGCGGCCGACCATGCCGCCCTGGCTGTGGCCCACGATGCTGATGTCGCGCCCGGCGCGGCGGTGCATGAGGCGGATCGCGCGCACGACGTACTCGCCGTTGACCTGGATGTCGGCGTTGGCGCTGTCGGGCGACTGCAGGTCGCAGTGGGCGCGGTGGCGGGCGTCGAGGGCGCGGTCCCAGTTCCACGACCAGTTGGCCTCGGCGCTCGAGGTCGTGCCGTGCAGGAGGAGCACCGGAGCGCGGCCGCGGGTGAGGTCACCGGTGCAGTCGAGGGCCTCGAGCACCTGGGCGCGCGTTGGTCGCAGGTCGGGCCCCGGCGCACCGGCACCGGCCGCCCCGGCCGGCCCGGCCGTGAGGGCCTCCACGCCGGTGAGGGCGCTCGCGAAGGCGAGGGCCGCCGCGGCGAGGGCGGCGGCCGGGCGCAGCCGGGCGGTGGACGGGCGGAGCGGCGTACGGCGCACGGGAGCGGCCTCTCGGGGGGAGACGGGATCACCCGCCCAACGACGCCCGGTGGCGATGGTCACGCGCGGCAGCGCCCGGGGCGGCCTCGACCCGGGGCCGACCGGGAGCCGCCCGGGTCCACCCGGACCCGCCGTCGTCCGGACGGGTCAGCGGGCGGCGGGCTCGGTGACCGGCAGCTCGAGCACGCGGGTCAGCAGGGCGCGGGCCTCGGCGCGCTCACCGGCGTCGCGCAGGTGGGCCGCGGCGTCCTCGGCGGTGCGCACCGCCAGCTCGACGTCGACGGGGCCGGCGGCGAGGAGCAGCCGCGCGGAGACCCGCGGCGGGCAGCCGGACTCGAGCGCGGCCACGGCGAGACGGTGCAGCAGGCCGGCGCGCACCGCGGGGGGCACGGTCTGCTCGACCCGGCGCCGCACGGCGTCGTGACGGTAGGCGACCCCCTCGGGTCCCTCGCGCAGCAGGCCGGCCGCGACCCCGGCGCTCTGCCAGCCGGCCCCCAGGGCGTGGTCGAGCAGCCCCCTCGGCGCCCCCGCCCCGGCCAGCGCGAGCACGGCCCAGGCGTCCAGGTCGCGGTCGCCGGCCCCGGCCACGACCCCGCCGACGACGACGGGCAGCACGTCCTCGAGGCGGATCGCGGTCTGCGACGGGTCGGGCGCCCAGCGCACGAGGTCGAGGGCCGCGCGGGCGTCGGGCAGGTCGAGCACCGCCGTCAGGCGACCGGGCTCGCCGCCGCTGGCGCGGGCGTAGCCGGCGGCTAGCGAGGAGCCCGGCTCGACCTGCTCCCCCAGCGCCCGCGACACCACCTCGGCGACCGCGGCCCGGTCGAGGCCGGGCAGGTCGAGGACGCGCGCGCCGGGGAGGTCCTCGAGCGCGGGCACGGCACCATGGGCGCCGACGACGACGGCGACGCCGGACTCCCGCGCCGCGACCGCGAGCAGCGACTGGGCGGTGGGGCCGAGCAGGTGGGCGTCGTCGACCACGAGCACGACCGGGGAGCCGGGGGCGATCCCGCCCGGGCCGGGCAGCGCGCAGACGCCGCGGCCGGCGAGGCGCCGGCTCACCTCGTCGGCGTCGGCAGGGCGCACCAGCGCGGGGCGGCCGTCGAGCTCGCCGAGCAGGATGTCGAGCACGCCCACGTCGTCGGCGGCCCAGCGGTCGGCGGCCGTGGCGAGGCAGCGCACGCCGGTGGCCGCGGCCAGGGGCGCCACGGTGGCCAGAGCCGCCGAGACCCCGATGCCCGGTCGCCCGCGCAGCACGAGCACCCCGGCGCTGTGCACGGCGTCGGCGATCTCGGGCAGCAGGTGGGTGCGGCCCGGCAGGGCCGACGGGAGCGAGGCGGCGGACCCGCCTGCGCCGGCTGTGGTGGACGGTGTCGCCCTCGCGGACGCCGCGGCGTGCTGCTCGCTCATGGCTCCCCCCGAAGCACCGGCTCGTCCGACCCCCCGCCGGACGTCTCCAGGTTAAGCCCCACGGCGGCGAGCACCACACCGCCTCCCCAGGATCGGGGTCGGGGCGGGTGGCAGCGCGCCTCGCCCGCGGTGGCGGGCGCTGCCGTCCGGGGTCGTGGACCGCGGACGAGCCGCGGGGCGGGCCCGCCTAGGCTTGCCGCCGTGACTGAGGCCAACGACCCGACCGCCACCCCGACCCGCGCCTGGGCCCACGGCCTGGCGACCGTGACGAGCGACGACACCGTGCTGGACGTGTGGTTCCCCGAGCCCCGCCTCGGCGAGGCCCCGGCCGACGCGACCGCGCCGCGTGAGCTCACCGACCTGGTCGGCGGCGACGAGGCCCGTGGCGTGCGCCGTGAGGTGCGCCTGGTGGAGATCGACGACCTGCAGGCCGAGCCCACCTCCACCGAGGACGTCTGGCTGCGCCTGCACCTGCTCTCCTCCCGCCTGGTGCGCCCCCACACGATCTCGATGGCCGGCGTCTTCGGCCACCTGGCCAACGTCGTGTGGACCTCCGCCGGCCCCTGCGCCGTGCAGGGCTTCGAGCTGACCCGCGCCCGGCTGAAGGCCCGCGGCCAGCACGTCACCGTCTTCGGGATCGACAAGTTCCCGCGCCTGGTCGACTACGTCGTGCCCGCCGGCGTGCGCATCGCCGACGCCGACCGCGTGCGGCTGGGCGCCCACCTCGCCGAGGGCACCACCGTCATGCACGAGGGCTTCGTGAACTTCAACGCCGGCACGCTCGGCGCCAGCATGGTCGAGGGCCGGATCTCCGCCGGCGTGGTGGTCGGCGACGGCTCCGACGTCGGCGGCGGCGCCTCGATCATGGGCACGCTCTCCGGCGGTGGCACCCAGGTCATCTCCCTGGGCGAGCGCTGCCTGCTCGGCGCCAACGCCGGCATCGGCATCTCGCTCGGTGACGACTGCGTGGTCGAGGCCGGCTGCTACGTCACCGCCGGCACCAAGGTGAGCCTCGTGGGCGAGCGCGACGAGGCCGGCGAGCCCCGCGTGGTCAAGGCCCTCGAGCTCTCCGGCTCCGACAACGTGCTCTTCCGCCGCAACTCCGTCTCCGGCGCCGTCGAGGCCGTCGCCCGCACCGGGCAGGGCATCGCGCTCAACGCCGACCTGCACGCCAACTGAGGCGCGGTCGAGGACCCACAGCCGCCGACCGGCGCGTTCTCAGGTGGTTCTTGGCCGGTCCCAGGAGAATCGACCCATGAGGACCTCCGTGATCGCCGCGGGCTCCGCCGTGGCCGCGCTGGGGGTCGTGGGGGCCGTCGGCTACGGCGTCTACCAGGAGGTGGCGCCGTCGCTCGACGGCGACACCTGCGTCGCCACCGTCGACGGCCGCTCGGTCGAGCTGAGCGTGGAGCAGGCCGAGAACGCCTCGCTCATCGTCGCGACCGCCGTGCGCCGCGGCATGCCCGCCCGCGCGGCGTCGATCGCCCTGGCCACGGCCTACCAGGAGTCGAAGATCGTCAACATCGACTACGGCGACCGCGACTCCGTCGGCCTCTTCCAGCAGCGCCCCTCGCAGGGCTGGGGCACCGTGGAGCAGATCCTCGACCCGACCTACGCCACCAACGCCTTCTACGACGAGCTCGAGGAGGTCGACGGCTACGAGTCGATGGAGATCACCGTCGCCGCCCAGGCCGTGCAGCGCTCGGCCTTCCCCGACGCCTACGCCGACCACGAGGACGACGCCCGCGTCATCGCCTCGGCGCTGACCGGCAACTCACCGGCCGCCTTCACCTGCGAGAGCGACGACTCCGCCGAGGCCGCCTCCGACACCCTCGGCGACAACGGCCTGGTCGCCCGCGCCGAGCGGGTGCGACGCGACGTCGACCGACACTTCGGCCGCCAGGCCGTCGGCGGCTTCGCCCCCGGCGGGGTCAGCACCGGCCACATGGAGGGCTCGGCGCACTACGAGGGGCGCGCCGTCGACCTGTTCTACCGCCCGGTGAACCCGACCAACCTGGTGCGCGGCTGGGCGGTGGCGCAGTACCTCGTCGCGCAGGCCGAGCGCCTCGACGTCGCCACCGTCATCTACGACGCGAAGATCTGGACCTCCGGGCGCGCCGACGAGGGCTGGCGCGACTACACCCCCGACACCTCCGGCCGCTCCCCCGAGACCGCCGCGATCCTCGAGCACCGCGACCACGTGCACGTCGACGTGCTCGACTGACCCGCTCGGTCAGCGCGTGAGGCGCTCGACGGCGGCGTCGACCCGCTCGTCGGTGGCGGTGAAGGCGACGCGCACGTGCTGGCGACCGGCGACGCCGTAGAAGGCCCCGGGCGCCACGAGGATGCCGCGCTCGGCGAGCCAGGAGACGGTGTCCCAGCAGTCCTCGTCACGGGTCGACCAGAGGTAGAGCGAGGCCTCGGAGTGGTCGACGCGGAAGCCGGCGTGCAGCAGCGCCTCGCGCAGCCGGGCGCGGCGGGCGGCGTAGACGGCGTGCTGGGCCACGACGTGGTCGTCGTCGTCGAGGGCCGCGGCCATCGCGACCTGCACCGGGCCGGGCATGATCAGGCCGAGGTTCTTGCGCACGGCGAGCAGCTCGGCGACGACCGCGGTGTCGCCGGCGACGAAGGCGGCGCGGTAGCCCGCGAGGTTGGAGCGCTTCGACAGCGAGTGGACCGCGAGGATCCCCTCGAGCGAGCCGCCGTTGACGTCGGGGTGGAGCACCGAGACCGGGGTGGTCTCCCAGGCGCACTCGAGGTAGCACTCGTCGGAGACCAGCAGGGCGCCCCGCTCGCGGCACCAGTCGACGACCTTGCGCAGGTGCTCGGGCGGCAGCACCCGGCCCGAGGGGTTCGAGGGCGAGTTCAGCCAGACCAGCGCCGGGGTCTCGGGGCCCAGCGAGGTCAGCGAGTCGGTGGCCACGGCGCGGGCGCCGACGAGGGCGGCGCCGACCTCGTAGGTCGGGTAGGCCAGCGCGGGGTAGGCGATGAGGTCGCCGGCGCCCAGGCCCAGGTGCAGCGGCAGCGCGCCGATGAGCTCCTTGGAGCCGATCGACGGCAGCACCTGGTCGGTCCCGAGGCCGGTCACGCCGTGGCGGCGCGCCAGCCAGTCCACGACGGCCTGGCGGGTGCGCTCGAGGCCGAGGGTGGTCGGGTAGCCCGGCGAGTCGGTCGCGCCGGCTAGGGCGCGGCGTACGACCTCGGGGGTGGGGTCGACGGGCGTGCCGATGGAGAGGTCGACGACACCGTCGGGGTGGGCGCGGGCCCGTGCGGCGTGCCCGGTGAGGGCGTCCCAGGGGAAGTCGGGCAGGCGCGCGGAGACGGTGCCCCGCGCGCCCGGCCCGGCCGTGTCGCTCAGTGGTCCTGGTTCTGCGGGGGGAGGGCGGCGATGAAGGGGTGGTCGTGGTCGATCTCCCCCATCTTCGCAGCGCCGCCGGGCGAGCCGAGCTCGTCGAAGAACTTCACGTTGGCGTCGTAGTAGTCCTTCCACTCCTCCGGCGTGTCGTCCTCGTAGAAGATGGCCTCGACCGGGCAGACCGGCTCGCACGCACCGCAGTCGACGCACTCGTCGGGGTGGATGTAGAGCATCCGCTTGCCCTCGTAGATGCAGTCGACGGGGCACTCGTCCACGCAGGCGCGGTCCTTGACGTCGACACACGGCTGGGAGATGACGTAGGTCACCGGGATCCTCCTGGGAGTGGAGATCCAGGCCGGGGCCTGGGGGTGCTGATGGACTCCCACAGCCTAGTATCCCGGCGTGCCCGACGCCGCCCCCGCCCACCGCTTGGGTCCGCACGTCGTGGGCACGCGGGTCGTGGTGAGGCGGATCGTGCGCGGCGGCGGCGCCTCGGGCGACGAGCCCGAGGCCGGCCCCACGGGCGGCCCGGCCTTCACCGACCTGCTCGGCACGTGCACGGCCTGGGGCGCCGAGACCTGCACGATCGCCCCGGAGCGGGGCGAGCCGGTCGAGATCGCGCTGCGCGACATCGTCTCGGGCAAGCCGGTGCCGCCGCGCGCGTCGGTGCGCCAGCGGGTCTCGGCCCGCGAGGCCGAGGGCCACTCCTTCTCGGCCTTCCCCGACGTCGAGCGCCGCGACCTGGGCGACTGGGTGGCCCGCAGCGACCCGATGCCGGTGGGGAGGCCCTTCAAGCGCGCCAACTCCTGCCTGGCCGTGGGCGACCCCGGCGTGCCGGTGGCCGAGGCCCTGACCCGGGTCGAGGCCTTCTACGCCGAGCGCGACCGGCCCGCGCTGCTGCAGGTCGAGGCCGACGGGCCGGTCGAGGCCGCCGCGCTCGCCGCGGGCTGGGGGCTGCTGCCGCACGGGGAGGTCGAGTTCCGGCTCGGCTCGCTGGCCGCCGTACGCCGGCGCCGGCGCGGCCTCGCCCCCGCCGTCGACCGCACCCACGTGGAGGTCACCGGCGACCGGGCGCTCGCGGTGGTCGCGACCTCGGCGGGCCGCATCGCCGAGGGCCGCGCCATCCTCGACGGCGACTGGCTGGGGCTGCACGCGCTCAAGGTCCGCCTCGAGCACCGCCGCCAGGGCCTGGCCGGCGAGGTGATGGACGCGCTGCTGGAGTGGGGCGCCGAGCGCGGGGCGAGCACCGTGTGGCTGCACGTCGAGACCGACAACGAGCCCGCCCTCGCCCTCTACGACGGCCTGGGCCTGCTCCCCCACCACCTCACGCGCTACCTCGTCCCGCCCGGGGTCGCCGCGTGGCCGGGCGACGGCTTCACCGGCGGCGGTCCGGGCAGCGGGACCTGAGCCCGGTCACGACAGCCGGCGGAAGAGCCGCTCGCTGGCCACGGTGATCGGCGTCCACCACAGCCGCATCACCACCAGCACCAGGGTGCCGGCGATGATCATGCCGGCGACGTTGAGCCCCAGCTGGGCCAGCGACCCGCGGATCTCGCCGCCGTCGAGGAAGGCCAGGCCGAGGGCGAGGTTGCCGGCGGCCGGCACGGTGGTGACGCTGATGAACACCCCGACCATGGTGGCGGTCTTCTCGATGGCCAGCGCGAGGGCGCCGGCGGCGCCGGCGACCAGGGCGACGATGAAGGACCAGCGGTCGGGGTGCCAGATGAAGCCGGTGTTGGGCCGCTCGCGCACGACCTCCTCGAGCGTGACCAGCCCGGTCGCCCGGGCCAGCACCGCCAGCAGCGTCACGACCACGATGGCGAGCAGGAACGACAGCACGAGCAGCCGGAGCCCGCGGCCGACGAGCCCCCAGCGGCCCAGCAGCAGCCCGGCGCAGGTGGCCGCGATCGCGCTGAACTCCGGGCCGACCACCATCGCCCCGATGACGAGCACCGCGGAATCGGTGATCACCGCCACCGCGGCCAGCACGACCGCGAGCACGAGGAAGACGTGGAAGGACACCGTGGGCACGGCGCCCGCCTCCGCGGCCGCCTCGACCGACTCCCAGATCACGGCGTCGTCGGGGTGGCCCGGGGCGGCGCGCTCGAGCCGGTCGGCGGCGTCGAAGGGCGTGCCGGTGGGCGAGGTCACCACGATCCCGCCGCGCTCGCGCAGCCCCAGGCGGGTGAGCTCGCGGATCACCGGTCCGGCCTTCTCCCGCGCCACGTCGGCCTCGACGAGGTCGCCGGCGGGCTCGAGCACCACGCCGCGCTGGAGGGTCACGTTGGTGATCCAGTCGTGGCGGCAGAGGGTCTGGCAGACCGACTCGGTCAGGTCGGCGGGCGCGGTCACGCGCAGGTGGAGCAGCACGCGCCCAGGCTAGAGCGGCCGGCCTCGTCGGCTCCGACGGGCCCGGGTGCGCGCCGGACACGCCGAGCCAGTAGTTCGCGTAACTCACCTAGGTCAGTATGGTTACGCGCATGATGACCGACGCCGGCCTCCCCCAGCCGTCTGGCTGCCAGCCCCTCGACCCCCGCGTGGCGATCGACACCGCGGTCGAGGCGCGGGAGGGGCGGATGTGCGTGCTGCGGGGCACGGCGTGCGTGCACGACGCCACCGTGGCCATCGTCGAGGTGAGCACCGACGGCGGCGAGAGCTGGCACGAGGCCACCCTCACCGGGCCCAACGAGCCGGCCGGCCCCGTCGAGTGGGAGCACCCCTGGGTGCCCGAGGCCCCCGGCGTGCACACCCTGCTCGCCCGGGCCACCGACTCGCGCGGGCGTCGCCACGACGTCGGTCGCGACCGGCTCCGCGTCTCCCCGGCCTGAGGTCGGGGCCCTGGCCGGACCCTTGGCCGGCAGCTCGGGTCAGCCGCTCGGGTCAGCCGCGCCCGGCACCCGCCGGCGGGCGGCAGATGATGGTGTCGGAGGGGATGTAGTCGGTGTGGATCTTCTCCTGCTTGACCAGCCGGTCATCGCCGGGTCGCCGGAAGTAGCGCCACACGTCGACCGAGAAGCCGGAGTAGCCGGTGTTGGGCAGGCAGTTCTCGGTGCTCAGGGTCTGCGTGGCCGGGGCGGTGTAGTCGTAGCGCTCGGAGGTCCGGGTGGTGATGTCCCAGGTCTTGGTCGACCAGATCGAGACCGTCAGCACGCCCTGCGACGACGGGGTGCTGTCGGAGAAGGCGGTGTCGACCAGCACGCCGTGGTCGGTGTCGTTGCGGAAGCGCAGGTCGACCGCGCCCCACACGACGGTGGCCTCGCGGCCCACGGGGTAGCGGTCGATGTAGACCGAGTGCGCCTTGTGCTCGACGTCCTCGAGGCCGGCGAAGAAGGCGGCGTTGTAGGTCGTGGTCGCCATCTGCGAGACGCCGCCGCCGAGGTCCTCGACGAAGACGCCGTCGCTGATGATGGTGCCGGTGGTGAAGCCGTTCTCGACCGTGCGCTCGCCCACGATGTCGTTGAGGGAGAAGGTCTCGCCCGGCTTCACGACCGTGCCGTCGACGATCTCCGCGGCGCGGCCGATGTTGACGTTGCGGTACTCCGCGTAGGGGAAGTACGTCGTGAACGACGACACCCGCTCGCGGATCCCCAGCGCCCGGGCGTCCTTTGTGGTGAAGTCGGGCCGGGCCACGGTGGCCGCGACGTCGACCTCGCGCCTGCCCTCGCGGCGCGTCAGCACGTCGAGGAAGTCGGCGGCGACGTCGTCGGGGTCGTAGGAGACCCCGGGGCGGCCCGGCACGACCTCCGGGCGGCCGTCGACCAGCGCGACGGTGGCGTCGACGGGGTCGTCGGAGGTGGTCATCGAGTCGACCAGCGCGCTCAGCGCCTCGGTGTCGACGCGCGGCTCGAGCTCCCCGTCGACGGGCTCCATCGAGAGCGCCTCGCGGTAGTCGGCCGGCTGCAGCCGCAGCGGCGTGCCGTCGAAGCGCAGCACGACCGAGGCGGACAGCGCGGGGTTGGCGAAGTCGTCGAGGCCGGCCTGCACGTCGGCGGCGTCGATGTCGGGCTCCACCACGACCGGCTCCAGCTCGACGCGGCGGTCGGCGCGGCGCTCGGCGACGTACGCCGCCTCCAGCGCCTCGCGGACCTCCTCGGCGTCGAGGGCGCGGCCCTGCTGCGGGGAGACGGTGCTGACGCCCGCGGGACCGAAGACGACCTCGCCGTCGACCGCGGGAGCACCGGCCTCGTCGTCGAGGCGGGTCACCAGCGCGTCGAGCGCGGCGGGGTCGACGTCGACGACGGCCTCGAGGTCGTCGCCGCCGGTGTAGTAGTCCCACAGGCGGCGGGGGTCCCAGGTGCGCTCGCCGCCCGCGGCCTCGACCGAGGCGAGGTGGTCGACCGAGAGCCCCGCGTCGGCGGGGCTGATGCGCAGCGGCTCGGCGTCGGAGCCGGCCACGGAGACCCGCAGCCGGCCGCTCTCGCGCTCGGCGAGGCCCTCCTCGAGCGCGGCGACCGCGTCGGCCTGGGTGCGCCCGCCGATGTCGACGCCCGAGACGGCCGTGCCGCGCGGCACCTTGTCGCCGGCGGTGAGGGCCAGCGCGGCGTAGCCGCCACCGGCGAGCAGGGCCAGCCCGCCGATGACCGCGGCGACGACCTTGCCCCCGCTCCCCTCGCGGTCGGGGCGGGGCGGCTTGGCGTCGTCTCGCGGGCTCACGACCCCCATCCTAAGGAAGGGCCCGCGCCGGGTCAGGATCCCCGGCCCTGGGCGGGCGGCGCGGGGTCGGCCGCGGCGGCGCCCTCCGGGGGCCGAGCACCGGGCTGGTCACCGGTCCGGTCATCGGGTCGGTCACCGGGCCGGTCACCGGGTCCGGCGCCACGCGGACGGAGCACCAGGGTGGTCACGTCGGAGACGACGAGGACCACGACGACGAGCCCGAGGCCGAGCAGCAGGTAGCCCGCGACGTCCTGGGCGACGAGGTAGCCCGACCCCGGGGAGCTCTCCAGCACGACGCCGAGCACGACCACCCACGCCAGCGCCCACGGCGGGCGCGCCCACCACGACCGCGGCAGGGCCCACGCCGTGGCCAGGGTGGCGGCCGCGCCGAGCAGCAGGCCCCACCACAACGGGTGCACCAGCACGACGGCGGTCGCGGTCGCCGCGCCCACCGCGGCCAGCAGCCCGGCGGCGAGCACGCGCAGCACCAGCCCGACCGGCCCCGGTCGGGCCGCTCGCCCCGGCGCCCCGGGGTGCGCCGGCGCCTCGGCCACCACGGGCGGGGTCAGCCCGCGTCGCCGGCGAGCCCGGCGAAGAGGTCGCTCTCGAGCCCGTCGTCGCCGACCGGGCCCAGGGCGCCCTTGACCAGGCGGTAGAACTCCACGCCCCAGGCGGCGGCGCCGACGTTGTTGGACAGCGCGAAGAAGGGCCCGTCGAGGGTGACCTGCGTGGGGTAGGCCCGCAGGGCGTCCATCTTGCGCTCGACGTGGTCCTGGGCGTCGACGGCGCAGGACAGGTCGTCGTCGGCGGTCACGAAGTGCGGCAGCGGGCCGTCGGGGTCCATGCCCTCGAAGGAGGTGGTGTCGCCGGCGTCGCGCAGGGCGCGCAGGCCGGCGCGCATGCGGCTCTCCGACATGGCGCCCCAGTAGACCTTGGCGATGTCCCACGCCGCCCCGAGGTCGGGGCGGTAGGACGGCACGGCCGCGAGCTGCGCGGCGTACATCGCGACGCGGTGGGCCTGGATGTGGTCGGGGTGGCCGTAGCCCCCGAACTCGTCGTAGGTCACCAGCACCTGCGGGCGCACCTCGCGGACCACCTCGACCAGCAGGGTGGCGGCCTCGGTGAGGTCGGCGCGGGAGAAGGCGTTGTCGTGCACGTCGTCGGCGGCGACGGCGTGGCCGTCGGCGTGCCACTGCATGCCGGAGTCGCGGTAGTGCCCGAAGCCGCCGAGCCAGCGGTGGTCGGTGACGCCGAGGGCGGCCATCGCGTCGGCGATCTCGCCGCGGCGGTGCTCGCCGAGGCGGTCCTCCTTGTCGGCGGCGAGGTGCTCGAGCTCGGGCACGAGGATCTCGCCCATCTCGCCGGCGGTGCAGGTGACGAGGGTGACCGAGCGGCCCTGCGCGGCGTACTGCGCCATCGTGGCGCCCTGGCCGATCGTCTCGTCGTCGGGGTGGGCGTGCACGAGGAGCAGCCGCTGCTCGGCGGGCGTGGCGGCGGGCGGCTGCTGGGAGGCGTGGGCGGGCGCTGCGGGCATGGCGAGGATCCTAGGGACGAGGTCCGACAGGGGCGGAGGGCGCCCGGCCGCGGGAGTCCCGCCGCCGTGCACCGCGACCGGCGCACCGGCCGGTCAGTGGCCCCAACACCTCACTGCGGCTTTTTGATCCGCCTCGGCGCGCTCGGCAGGTCCAGCGGCGCCGCGGGCGGCGCGTCGGGAGCCTCGAGGCCCTCGTCGAGCCAGCCGTCGTGCTCGTCGCAGAGCACGTCGAGCACGAAGGCGGGGGCGTCAGTGACCACGGCCCAGGGGTGGTCCTCGTCGTCGTCCTCCCCGGCCAGCCGCTCGCGCTCGACGTGGGCGTCGTAGCCGTCGGCGCGCAGCCGGCGCTCCACGGCCCGGGCGTCGTCGTCGGAGAAGAAGACCGCGCGCGCCGAGGCCACCGGCGCGGTGAGCAGCACGTGGCGCAGCTCGGGCAGGAAGGGCCGGTCGGGCTCGAGCCAGTCGAGGTCGTCGAGCTCGTCGGGGCCGACCCAGGCCAGCAGGTCGTGCTCGCCCGGCTCGGGCTCGCCGCGCACCAGCCGCGCCGTGGCCACCCGCAACGTCAGCCCGGGCCGCACCGCCACCCCGTCGGCGGTCGCCCCGGCGGCGCCCGCTGCGGGCCCCGTCGCCGGCCCCGTCAGCGGTCGCAGCCACGCCACCACCTCGACCTCGCAGCCCAGCTCCTCGGCGACCTCGCGCACCAGCGCGTCGCCCGGGGTCTCGCCGGCCTCGACCTTGCCGCCCGGCAGCTCCCAGCGTCCCGCCGCCTCCGGCGGAGCCGTACGCCGCGCGGCCAGCACCCGCCCGCCGCGCACGAGCGCCGCGCCCACCACCAGCCGCTCCCGCTGCCCGTCCACGAGCCCGACTCTAGGTCTCCCGCGCACCGGTGGTGCAGGGTGGGCCCATGCTGTCTCGGGGACCTCGTCGCACGCCTGCCCCGTCGGCCGCGCAGCCGGCCGGCTCGCGACCCGGCGCCGACCGGGACGCCGACCCCGCCACCGACCACGGCCGCCACCACCCGCACCTGCCGCACCCGCAGGTGCCGCTCGTGCCAGCGGCGGCCTTCGTGGTGGTGTGGTCCTCGGGCTACATCGCCGGCCCGCTCGGCGTCGAGGCGGTGGAGCCGATCACGCTGCTGGCGCTGCGCTTCGTGGTGGCGACGCTGCTGCTGGGGGCGTGGGCGCGGTGGCGCCGCGGGCCGATGCGGCTGCCGCGGCGCGTGCTCGTGCGGCTGGGCGCGGTGGGGCTGATGATGAACGGGCTGCAGTTCGTCTTCATGTACCTCGCCTTCGACGTCGGCCTCGGCGCCACCCTCGGCGCGCTGATGCACTCGCTCTCCCCCGTGCTCACCGTCGTGCTCGCCGGGGTGCTGCTGCGCGAGCGGGTCACCCGCGTGCAGGTCGTCGGCCTGGTCGTGGGCGTCGCCGGCGTCGTGACGATCCTCGGCCCCGACGTCGAGGAGGCCGGCGGGGCGGTCGGCATCACCCTCGGCGTGCTGAGCACCCTCAGCCTCTGCCTCGGCACCCTCGGCCAGCGCTGGACGGCGGCCGCCCCGGCGCGCGCCGAGGGCGCGGGCCTGCCCTCTGACTCCCTCGAGGAGGCCGGCGCGGCCGAGTCGGGCGCGACGCCGCCCGGAGGCGCGATCGACCCGGTGTGGGCGGCGGTGGTGCAGTTCGCCGTGTGCGCCGTGCCGCTGGTGGTGCTCGGGCTGCTGCTCGAGGGCACCCGCCCCGTGCACGACCCCGCCGTCGCGGTCGCCACCGTGGCCTACCTCGCCGTCGTCAACTCCATTGTCGGCCTGCTGCTGCTCGGCGCCGTCGTGCGCCGCGGCGGCGCCGGGGCCTCGGCCAGCGTCTTCTTCCTCATGCCCCCCGTCACCGCCGTGATGGCCTGGTTCTGCTTCGGCGACACCCTCGACGCCCGTGAGCTCGTCGGCCTGGTCGTCGCCGTCCTCGGTGTCGCCGTCGCCACCCGCTCCGCCCGCCCCCACCCCGACGGTGGTCGAGGAGGGAGCCCCAGCCCCGGTGCTCGAGGAGGGAGCCCCAGCCCCGGTGGTCGAGGAGGGAGCCCCAGCCCCGGTGGTTGAGGAGGGAGCGCCAGCCCCGGTGGTTGAGGAGGGAGCGTCAGCGACCGTCTCGAAACCACTACGCCCGGGGACAGTGGTTTCGAGACGCTCGTCGCTGGCGCTCCTCCCTCCTCAACCACCGGCCCGACGGTGATCGCGAGACGCTCGTCGCTGGCGCTCCTCCCTCTCGACGACCCGTCCCGGGCAGCCCGACCAGGACGACCTGCCAGGCTGGAGCCCCGCCCGTCGACCAGGAGGACCCCGTGACCGACCCCGACCTCTGGCTCACCCCGGGCCGCGACGCCGGCCCCGCGATCGACGCGCTCGTCTCGTCGTACGGCGGGCGGCGCGCGGGTCTCGCGGGGCTGGTGGTGGCTCTGCCCCGCGAGGGCCGGCGGCTGCGGCGGACCCTGTCGCCGGGTCTCGCGGCGCGCCGCTCGTGGACGTGGCAGGGGCCCGACCGGCGCGACCCCCGCTGGTGGCCGCAGGGGGTGACCTCGTCGGCCGACGCCGCGGCGGGGGCGGCCGAGGCACCGGTGCCGGGGCGGGTGCTGATGGTCAGCTGGTACGCCAAGACGATGCCGGGCGAGCCCACGCCGCCGGGCGGCCAGGGCTCGCGGATCAGCGTCGTCGACCTCGAGACGCGCCGCTACGACCACGTCCTGCTGGTGCGCGCGCAGGCCGACGGGTCGTGGAAGCCGCTGCAGGTGCACGCGGGCGGCATCGCGTGGGTGGGGTCGTGGCTGCACGTCGCCGCCACCGCGAAGGGCTTCTGGAGCGCCCGGGTCGACGACGTCGTCGAGGTGCCGGCCGGTCGCCGCGCGGAGACCTTCGGCCACCGCTGGGTGCTGCCCGTGCGGCGCGGCCACGCCGCCGGCTCGGGTGAGGGCGTCGAGCCGCTGCGCTACTCGTTCCTCTCCGTCGACGCCTCCCCCGCGTCACCCGCGTCGTCGTCCGCCGCGCCCGCGGCGGGCCCGGAGCTGGTGGTCGGCGAGTACGCCCGGGGCCGCCGGACCCGGCGCCTGGCCCGCTTCGCCCTCTCTCCCGAGGGCGCCCCCGTGGTCGGCGACGACGGACGCGCCCGCCCGCTCTCGGTGCACGACAGCGGGGTGGCCGGCATGCAGGGCGCGGTGGTCTCGCGCGGGCGCTGGCACGTGACGACCTCCCACGGCCCCTGGACCCCGGGCACCCTGGTCACCGGCGCCTCCCCCGACGCCGCCGACCCCTGGCGGCCCCGCCGCTGGGCGACCCCGATGGGTCCCGAGGACCTCGCCGTCTGGCCCGGCGACACCCCCGCCGACGACCGGCTCTGGACGGTCACCGAGCACCCCCGCCGCCGCTGGATCTGCGAGCTGCGCGTGCCCCGCTGACGCCCGCGCCCGCAGGCGGCTCAGGCCCCGCGCGGCACCATCGCGAGCTGGCGCGCCTGGGCCACGAGGCGCCCGGCGGAGTCCCAGACCTCGCAGTCCTCCTCGAACATGCCTCCCGCGAGGTTGCGGGTGGCGTGGCGCACCTTGAGCCAGCCAGGGGCGGGCCGGGCCCGCACGTGGGCGGTGAGCTCGACGGTGGGGGCCCAGCCCATGAGCCCGAGGTCGAAGGTCACCGGCGGCAGGGCGTCGACGACGAGCAGCAGCGACAGCGGGTCGGGGTCGCGCTCGTCGTGCAGGCGGAACCACGCGGCGATCTCCCCGCGGCGGCTCGGCGCGCCGACCGCCCAGCCGGCGCTCTCGGGGGCGAAGCGCATGTCGAAGCGCTCCATCAGCGGCGCCATCGCGCGCACCTCGGGCGGGGCGTCGGTGTTGCGCACGCACTGCTCCAACGGCGGGAGCTCGGGCTCGACGGCGGTGGTGCGCACGTCGTCGGCGGCGCGGGCGAGGTCGCCGTAGGTGGCCAGCGCGGTGATGCGGGTCTGCCCGTCCTGCACGAGGTCGGCGGCGACGGTGGCGACGCGGCCGCCGTCGCGGCGTACGGCGACCTGGGCCTCGGCCGGCCCCGCGGTCGCGGCGGAGAGGTAGTAGGCGCTGATGACCAGCGGGTCGGGCTTGCCGCGCTCGGCCAGCTCGGCGCGCACGGCGGTGCCGAGGGTGGCCAGCAGGTAGCCGCCGTTGAGGCCGCCCCCGACCTTCCACCCGGCGGCGAGCTCGGCGGCGTAGCGCCCCTCGCCCTGCGCCGTGACGGCGGTCTGCGTGTCGAACTCGGAGGTCGGGGGGAGGCCTGCGGTCATGGCCGGACGCTACCGCCCGCCGCCGACCCTCCCGCGCCCGCGGTCGTGCGGCACGATGGTCGCGTGCCCGCGTCCGCCTCCCCCGCTCCCGGCGAGAGCCCCCGTGGGCAGGAGCGCCCGCGCCGCCCCGCGTGGGTCTACGGCGAGGGCCAGGAGCCCGACCCTCGCTACGTGCTCGCCAACGAGCGCACCTTCCTCGCCTGGGTGCGCACCTCGCTGGCCCTGCTCGCCGGCGGCGTCGCGCTGTCGTCGCTGGGGGTGCCGGAGCCGACGTGGCTGCGGCTGACCCTCGTCGTGGTGCTGGTGCTCCTCGGCGGGCTGACCACCGCGGTCGCGCTGGCCCGCTGGGCGTGCGTCGAGCGCGCGATGCGCACCGGCCGCCCCCTGCCCGCCTTCGGCCTGGGCCTGCTGATGACCGCCGCCGTCGTCGGCGTCTCGCTGCTCCTCGCCGTCGTGGTCCTGCTCGGCGCCTGACCGCGCCGTGGTCGAGGAGGCAGCGCCACCCGCCCCCGGTGGTTGAGGAGGGAGCGCCAGCGACCGTCTCGAAACCGCCCCCGGTGGTCGAGGAGAGAGCGCCAGCCGGCCCCGGTGGTTGAGGAGGGAGCGCCAGCGACCGTCTCGAAACCACCCCCGGTCGTCGAGGAGGCAGCGTTACCCGGCCCCGGTGGTTGAGGAGGGAGCGCCAGCGACCGTCTCGAAACCACGCCCGCCGACCGGTCGGCGCGTCACCCCGTCAGCTCGGCGCTGCCCATCACCGACTCGACGCGCTCCTGCGCCTCGGCGTCGGAGACGCTGCGGTCGAGCTCGAAGACGACGTAGACCTGCAGCTCGCCCGAGGTCGTGCCGAAGACCTCGGCCGTCGTGCCCAGGCCGGTGCCACCGTCGGCGGAGCCCGCGAGGTGCCACCACCGCGTCCCGGCGTACTCCACCGGCTGCTGCGACTCGAGGTCGGGTCCGTAGGGCGCGGTCTCGCGGAAGATGTCGGCCTGCTCGCGCAGCGTGCTGCCGTAGGACGGGATGGAGGCGATCTGCATCGCGTCGGTGGTCGCGCCGGAGAAGCCGACCTGCACCAGGTCGTCGCTGACCGGCTCGACCGTCGTGCCCTCGGGGGCGTTGACGCTCAGGCCGGGGATCTCGACCCGCTCGCCGGTGGCGGGATCGTCGGTCGGATCGGAGTCAGCCGAGGGCGGCCCCGAGGATGCGCCGGTCGGACCAGCCGAGGACGTCGAAGACTGCGCCGTGTCCACAGGGTCGCCCTCAGAGCCGCCCCCACACCCCGAGACCAGTACGCCGCAGCAGGAGACGACCGCAGCAGCGGCCAGGCGGTACGACCTCATGCCCCCACCCTCCCCCGGGCGCAGCGGCGTCACACCTCAGCCGAGCTCGACGCTCCCCATCACCGACTCGATCCGCTCCTGAGCGTCGGCCCGGCTGGTGCCCTGCGGGATGCCGAACTCCACGTAGACGACGTACTCCCCCGTGCTGGTGCCGAACGACTCCACCCGGTCGCCCAGGCCGGCCGGCCCGGCGAGGTGCCACCAGCGCTGTCCGACGTACTCCACCGGCGCCAGCACGGTGGGCGGGGTCGGGAAGCGCGAGGTCTCGGCGGCGGTCTGGGCCAGCTCGCGCAGCGACCCGCCGTAGTCGGGGATGGACCCGGCGTTGACGAAGGACCCGTCGGCGTAGTCCGCGCTGATCAGCCCCTCGCCCAGCTCCTGGGGCTTCGCACCCTGGGGCGCGACGACGGAGATCCCCTCGATCCGCAGCTCGGTGCCGTCTGGCGCCTCGGACTCCGAGGGCTCTGAGGGCTCCGAGGGCTCCGCCGAGGCGCTGGTGGAGCCCGCGGAGCCGGCGTCGGTGGGGGACGCCGCCGCGGTCGAGGACCGGTCGGGATCGTCCCCCGAGCCGTTGTCGGAGCATGCGACGCCGGTCATCGCTACGGCAGCGGCGGTCAGGGACAACAGGACGGTGCGCGCACGGGACAGCATGGCCACAGCGTGCCAGACCCCCCACGGGCGCAGCCGCCCGCGGGAGGCCCTGCCGGCCGAGGGAGCGCACGCGGGGCGGACGACTTCTGTCGAGGACGTTAGAAGTCGCAGCGCGAGGGGAAGGAGCGTCTCGGCCACACCCTGAGCCCACGACACCTCGACTGTCCCAGGAGGACGCGCTCATGAGCGACACCACGCCACTGCCAGGGCTCGTAGGTGCCCTGCAGGAGCTCATCATCGACTACGGCGTCATCGAAGGCATCCTCGAGGAGCTGAGCACGGGCGAGGGAGACCTCAGCTCCACCGACCTGGACTGGGCCGCCGGGTCGTCGTTCGGCTCGCTGCCGCGGGGCACCGAGCTCAGCGGACACGCCGACAAGGCCAAGGACTACCTCCGCGACAGCCTGGTGGACCTCCGGCAGGCGATGAACATCTACATCGAGGCGGTCCAGACGTTCCGCGACGGGACCAACACGACCGACACGCACTCCGCCGAGGCCCTGGCGCAGATCCAGAGCAGCACCGACGCGGTGGAAGCGATCAACCAGAACCTGGAGAACCGATGAAGGGCACGGAGCGGACGCGTCTCGACCAGGCCGTCGACCAGTCGAGCGACGACGCCATCACCAATGGCGTCACCGCCTGGGAGAACGTCTCCGAGGTGCTCAACAGGGTGGCCATCCACCTGTCGACGGCCGCCCAGAACGGGGTGGACATCGGAGGCGAGACCGGTCCCGCCATGTTCAACGCCCTCAGTGCCTCCGCCGACCGCATGCGCGAGCGTGGCACGGAGGCCTTCCGCGGCAAGCTGGCGCTCCAGATGGCCAAGGACGGCGTGATCAAGGCCCGCGAGGCCCGCGACAAGATCGACACCGAGCTGCCGTCCCTGACGCCGATCACCTACACGCCCGACCCGGAGAAGACCCAGGCGGAGAACGACCAGGCCAAGACCACGGCCGACAACTCCGCGACCCTGGCGGCCCAGCGCGAGCAGGCCCGCGAGCAGCGCGCCCGCGAGATCGCGGACCAGATGGAGGCCGACTACGACGAGCCGATCACCATCTTCAAGGACATCCACAAGATCCCCGACCCCGAGCCCCTCCCCGGCACGGGTGGCGGCGGCGGCGGGGGTGGCGACAACCCCTACGGCGACGGCTCCGGCGGAGGCGGCGGGGGCAACAGCACGTGGCGCCCCGACGAGGGCGGCCGGATCGACCGCGATCCCGATCGTGACCGCGACCCCGATCGTGACCGCGACCCGATCATCGACCCGGTCGACCCCGAGGAGCCGAAGCCCCCGATCATCACCGAGCCGCCGATCACCGGCGAGCCGGAGGTCCCCGACGGCACCGACCCCGACATCGGCGACCCCGGCTCCTGGACCAACGGCGGCGCGTCGGGCACGGGCACCAGCGGCTCGGGCGGCAGCACGGGCGGCGGCTTCCCCGGCGGTGTCGCGGGCGGCGTGGCCGCCGGCGCCATCGGGGGCGGCGCGCTCCTGGGCGGCATCAAGAGCGGTGCCTTCAGCGGCCTGGCCGGCTCGCTCTCCAACGCCGCCACGAAGGCCGGCGCCATCGGCGCGTCGGCCCGCACGGGCGCCTCGGGCGCCCTGGGCCGCGGCGCGGCGGTCGCCGCTCCCGGCTCCACGGGCGGAGCCCGTACGGCGGGCGCCGCCGGTGCGGGCGGTCGTGGCGGCAGCCGCAGCGGGGCCCGTGGGGCCGCCCGCGGTGGCACCGGCGCCGGGGGCCGCGGGGCCGGTGGCCGTGGTGCGGCCGGGGTCGGCGGCGGCGCGGGGCGCGGCAGCAAGGACAAGAAGAAGGGCGCCGGCGGCGAGGACTTCTGGGACGACGGCCAGGACTGGATCGACGACGAGGACTCCGGCACCACGGTGCTGAAGTAGCCGACCAGGCGACGTGAGCGAGGGCGGGCCCATCCGGGCCCGCCCTCGCTGCTTTCACGGCCGGGTCGTCAGCGGGTGACCTTCAGCTCGTAGACCCAGCCCCACGGTGAGGCGACGGAGAGCCCGGAGGCACGGTCGCGCTTCGGGGAGCCGTAGACGGCGATGACGAGCGTCTTGCCGGCGAGCCGCTCGGGCACCCTGATCCGCGTCTCGAGCTCCTTGCTCGACGTGCGCACGAAGCGGATCTGGTCCTTGGTCGGGCAGTAGCTGTTCTTGCAGACCAGGAAGTCCGAGCGCCGGTCGCGGAAGCCCGAGGCCCCGCGGGCGGCGACGATCTGGGTGACCGAGGCGACGTCGTCGCCGTAGGCGCCCTTCCAGTCGAAGCGCAGCAGCGAGCCGGCCTTGACGGTGGTCTTGGTGGTCCGGTGCAACGTGAGGCTCTCAGGGTGCTCGACCGCCTCGTAGGTGACGCGGTCGGGTGCCGACTCCTCCACCACCGTCTCCCCGTCGAGCTCGGCGACCACGACGTCGTAGGTCTGCCCGAAGACCACGCCGGGGCCGGGCAGGATGTCGACGACGGCGTCGGCGCCGTCCCAGCCCTTCGGGGGCTCCCACGGCTGCGACGAGACCTGCTCACCGGTGACGGTGTCGGTCGCCGTGGCGACGTAGACGTGGCCGCGGGTCACGGTCGCGTCGGAGATGCGCGCACCGATGCCCTGGAAGCCCCAGCTGAGCGAGGGGAAACCGCCCCAGCGGTCGGTGATCAGCCCGGCCCCGACGAGGTCGAGGCCGCCCTCGTCGGCGTGCACGCTGCCGGCGCCGAGGGAGGTGGTGGTGAGGAGGGCCGCGGTGAGGGCGAGGCCGACGCGGCGCAGGTGGGTTCGCATGGGGGCTCCTGTCGGAGGGGGGTCGTACGGCGCTCCGCTTCGGCGCCGGTCCGCTCTCGGGGCGGACGGCGTGACCGTAGGCCCGGGTCGCGGGGTCGCGGGCGCGTTCTGGGTGGCTCGGGTGTCCGGGATCGTCCGGGCCCTCCTCCCGACGGGATCCCGGACGGCACCGTCCCTCCCCCGGACGCCGTCGGCCCCACCCGAGTGCTCGGGTGGGGCCGACGGTGTGGGGCGTTCTCGGATCAGCCCGTCTCGCAGGCGTATGTGCCCGGCGGGAGCGGGTGGGCCGGCGAGCGCTCTCCCGAGGCCGGCACGAGGGCCAGCTCCGCAGAGCCCACCGACCCGGTGTTGAGGGCCAGGCCCGTCAGCAGTGAGACCGTGCCGGGCTGCGAGGTGTTGAGGATGACGCCGACGCCGTTGGGTCCGCTGCACACCGTGTAGAGGTTGTACGACGCGTTCCAGTCGATGAGCCGGTCGCCCTGCACGTTGCCCTGGTCTCCCATGTCGGCCTGCAACGCGTCGTGCCCGAGGCCGCCGTAGAGCACGTCGGTGCCGTTGACGGTGACCCGGCGACCGTCGGTGTCCTGCGTCGGGGCCACGACCTTCCACAGCGCGGGCACGCTGCGCGACTGCTTGACGTCGAGGACGTCGTCGCCGCTGCCACCGAAGATCCGGTCGTGGTCGGCGTCACCCCACAGCGCGTCCGCACCGTCGCCGCCGAAGACCACGTCGTCACCGGTGCCTGCGTTGACCGTGTCGACGCCCGCGCCTGCGTGGATCGAGTCGAAGCCGTCGCGCCCGAGCAGCACGTCGGCGCCACCGATGGTGGGCTGCGTCTGGGTGACGACCCGCACCAGCGTGCCGCTGGGACGGATCAGCTCGGTGACGATGCCGGCCTGGCTGCTGATGCGGGTGTTGACCGCACCGAGCGAGGCCGCCGGAGTCGGCACGTCGACGCCCTGGTCGCCGATGAGCGCGTCGTCGCCGGCCTCGCCGTCGAGCACGTCGCCGGAGACGGGCTGTCCCGCGACGACCTGCTTGGGGCGGCTGGCGCCGGTGTTGTCGAACTGGCCGTAGAGGTCGTCGTCGCCGGTGCCACCGGTGAGGAGGTCGCTGCCGGCCCAGATGCCCGGGCCGCTGTCCGCCATGGCGACCTTCCGGACCACACGGGGACCCGAGCCACCGCCCGGGAGCACGACGTTGGGACCGTTGCGGGTCACCCGACCGTTGTCGCCGAGCACGATGTCGGTGCCGTCGCCGCCGTCGAGGGAGTCGTTGCCGTCGACCAGACCGGCCGCCGTGGTGTCGACGGTGGCGGTCGGGCTCACGAGCAAGCGGTCCTCGGACGGCTTGGCGCCGATGACCAGGCCGTTGCTGGTCGAGCCGCCGCCGACGAGGTCGTCCTCCCCGAGACCGCCCTTGACCAGGTCGTCCTCGGAGCCGCCCTCGGCGTAGTCGTCGCCCTCGCCCCCGTCGATGTCGTCAGCGCCGCCCTGCCCGAAGAGCAGGTCGCGGCCCGCGTCACCGACGAGGGTGTCACCGGCGCTCGTGCCGGCCGCGGCGCGAGCCGAGGACCGGTCGAGGTCGAAGAGCGCGACCGTACGGCGCTTCGTGCCGTCGGTGCGCAGCGTGCCCGTCGGAGCCAACAGGGCGTTGTCGCCCGCCGCCACGTCGTCGCCGTTGCCGCCGACGAGGGTGTCGCCGGCGTCGAGCTGACCGACGCCCGTGCGGGTGGCCACGATCTTGCCGTCCTTCGACGAGCTGCCTCCGACCAGGGCGTCGTCGCCGTCGTCGCCGCGGAGGGTGTCGGCGCCGGCGCCGCCCTCGAGGAGGTCGTCGCCGGCGCCGGTCAGCAGACCGACCCGCACGACGCCGTCCTCACCGTTGAGCACGTCGTCGCCGCCCTGGCCGAAGACCGTGTCGTTGCCGAGGCCGCCGGAGAGTGCGTCAGGCCCGAAGGTCGACGTCGCGGCCGCCCGGCCCGGTGCCGGTGCGTCAAGCAGCGTGACCACGGCGGGGTCGGCGGTGGTGCCGGCCCCGGTGACGGTGCCGTTGTCGCCGACGACGAGGTCGTTGCCCTCGCCACCGTCGACGGTGTCGGAGGAGGCGCCGTCGTAGGAGCCGGCCACCCACGAGCCACCGATGAGGTGGTCGTCGCCGAGCTCGCCGGTGAGGACGTCCCCGCCGGCCGCGCCCTCGAGCGCGTCGTTGCCGTCGCCGCCCGCGAGAAGGTCGTCACCGCCCTGCCCGAGCAGCAGGTCGTCCTTGCCGCCGCCCTGAAGCGTGTCGGCGCCGGAGACGGTGGCCGCCGGGGCCTGGGTGGTGGCGGTGTCGAAGAGGGTGATGCCGACCGTGGGTCGGATCCGGGCCCACCACGTGCGGGCCGGCTCGGTGTTCTGTGACGGGGGCACGAGACGGGCGTTGTCGCCCACCAGGACGTCCTTGCCGTCCTTGGCGTCGACGCCCTCGTCACCGACCAGGGTGTCGCCACCGTCGGGGCGGCCGGCCCCGGTGCGGTCGAGGGTCAGCGGGCCGGAGGTCGAGGAGCCACCCACGAGGAGGTCGGCGCCGTCGTCGCCCTGCACCAGGTCGGAGCCGGAGCCGCCCTCGACGACGTCGTCGTCGGGACCGCCGTAGACCTCGTCGTCACCGCCCTGTCCGAAGACCCAGTCGTCGGAGAGCCCGCCGTAGAGGAGGTCGTCGTCGCCGGCCGAGTCTGCGCCGAGGGTGGCGAGCACTCCGGGCAGGATCGAACGGCTGGTGTCGCGCGGGGTGGCGCCGGGGGCGTCGGAGGCGCTCGGGGAGAAGGCCAGGTCGGCGTCGCCGCCGACGAGGAGGTCCACGCCGCCGTCGCCGATCAGCTCGTCACCGCCCTCGCCTCCGGCGAGCAGGTCGGTGTCGGAGCTGCCCCGCAGGACGTCGGCGTCGGCGTCGCCGAAGAGCACGTCGCGACCGGCGTCACCGGAGAGCAGGTCCTCGCCGGTGTCACCGTGCAGCACGTCCTCGCCGTCGCCGCCGCGGACGAAGTCGTCGCCCGCGCCGCCGCGGACCTGGGTCTCGTCGCCGGCGCCGGCGTCGACGAAGTCGCCGCCCGCTCCGCCGTCGAGGTCGTCGGTGCCCTCGCCGCCGAGGACGCAGTCACCGTCGCCCTTCGCGCCGGTCAGACCGGCGAGGTCGACCGTGCCGGTGTCGCCGACGACGTTCGCCGCGCGCCGCTGGCCGGTGGTGCCGTTGCCGTCGAGGTCGGCGAGGCCGCCCGCGAAGACGACGCCGCCGAGCACGCCGGTGAAGGGCGCGCCGCCGGCGTAGACCTGGCCGTCGCGGACCTCGAGGCCCTCGAGCTGACCGTCGTCGGAGACCCCGGAGAGGTCGCCGTCGAGGTCGACGCGGCTGAGCACGATGCTCGTGGAGGGTCGGCACACGATCGAGCGGCCCGCGCCGAGCGGGGCGCCGGCGGAGGCCGGCTCGGCCTCCACGGTGTCGTCGCCGGCGTCACCGATCAGCAGGTCGCTGCCGGTGCCACCCGCCAGGGTGTCGTCACCCTCGCCGCCACGGGCGAGGTCGTCGTCGGCGTCGCCGGCGAGGAGGTCGTCTCCACCGGAGCCGTAGACGCGGTCGCGCCCGGCGCCGCCGCGGACGTCGTCGTCGCCCTGGTCGAGGGCGACGACGTCGGAACCGTCGCCGTCGAGGAGGTCGTCGCCCCCGCGACCGCACACCAGGTCTTCACCGGCGCCACCGGAGAGGATGTCGGCCCCGCCGCCACCGACGACGAAGTCGGAGCTGCCACCGCCGGTCACGTTGTCGGTGCCGCCCTGGGCGACCTCACCCTGGTTGGCGCAGGCGGCGTCGATCGCGGCCCTGCCCGGCAGGTCGACCGACGGCACGGTGACCGGGATGCCCGGCACCAGGGTGCCGCTGTCGGCCGTGCCGGTGACGCGCACGGCGAAGGTGCCGCCGTAGGTCGCAGGAACCGCGCCGGCGTAGGTGCCGCCGACGGTGAGGTCGGAGCCGTCGCCGCCGACCACCTGGTCGGAGCCCTCGCCGCCGACCAGCAGGTCGCCGGAGTCGATGAGGCCGGCGATGACCTCGTCGTCGGTGCTGGGGAAGGTGGACCTGACGTCGAAGCCGACGCCGCCGTCGACCACGTCGTCGCCGGTGCCGCCGACGACGGTGTCGGCGGCCGGGCCGCCACGGGTGCGGTCGGCCTCGGTGCCGCCGTCGACGAGGTCCTTGCCACGGCCGCCGTCGAAGACGTCGAGACCCGAGCCGCCCTGGCCGTCGGTGACGGTGTCGTCGCCCGCGCCGGCGTCGACGGTGTCGTTGCCGGCGCCGCCGGTGACGACGTCTGGCCCGTCGCCGGTGACGATGGTGTCGACGCCGGCGCCGCCGTCGACGCGGGTGGGCACGGTGAAGGGCACGTCCTCGATGGTGGTGGCGCCGTCCTCGCCAGGGTCGGGCGCATCGATGAGCTGACCGGGGTAGAAGCGCACGGTGTCGTTGCCGCTGCCGGCGTCGACGAGGATCTTCTTGCCCTTCGGGACCACGTAGGGCTTCACCAGGTTGAAGGCGCTCACCTCGATGCTGGCGCCACCGTCGGAGGTCGTGCCGACCTGACGGATCGTGAACTTCTCGTTGGTGATCGAGGTGTAGGCCCGACGTTGGCCGGCCCAGCCCTCGCCGATGAGCAGCCGCAGGTCGCCGTCAGCGGTGGGCACGGCCAGCTCGGGCTCCTCGACCTCGCAGTTGAACTCGAAGAGGGTGAGGCGCGGGCTGCGGACGATGTCGAACTCCTCCTCGATGGAGAAGAGGAAGAGATCGATGCTGAAGTAGAACTGCAGGAAGAACACGATGCCGGAGGAGACGTTGAAGGCGCAGCTCGGTCCTGAGCTGCTGCCGGCGAACTCGTCGGTGTAGATCTTGCCGTTGCTGTCGGGGTCGAAGGCGTCCAGGCCGAGGTCGAGCACGACCCCGCCCTTGATGCCCGCCTCGGCGAAGCCGATGCTGACGGCCGCACCGGCCTCGACGGTGAAGGTGAGCTCGATCTCGGGGACGTCCTCACCCTCCTCGAGGTCGTCGATGTAGAAGCCTTCCTTGAAGACCGAACCGCCGCCGGAGAGCCCGTCGGTGTCGCCGGGGTCGACCGACTCGATCCTCTGGGTCAGCCCGCGGGTGTCGAAGCCGAAGGCCATGCGGCCGTCGAGGCCGATCTCGCCACCGATGGAGGCACTGACCGGCACGGGGCCGACCATGAAGGGACCGAAGCTGCGGCTGACGCCGACGGAGAAGCCCATGTGGCCCAGGTCGACGTAGAGCAGGGTGGCGTCGCCCTCGCCGAGCAGCAGGTCGAAGACCTGCTCGGAGTCCTGGAGCACCGGCATGCTGATGCTCGGCAGGCCGACGTAGGCCTCCTTGCTGATCTCGGTGACCGTCTTGGGCTTCTCGGGCCCCGCGTCCTCCTCGACCGGCTCGGTGCCGTCCTCGCCCTTCTTGGTGTCCTCCTCCTCGACGTCGCAGGCCGACTCGGCCCCGACGTGCGACGTCCGGGTGGTCTCGGACGTGGTGGTGCCGTCGTCGAGCTTCTCGACGGCGGTGGAGGTGCAAGAGCCGAGCTTGAGGTCGCCTGCGTCGACCGAGAGCTCGCCGCCCTCGTCGAGGCTGCTGAGGCTGACGAGCTGCACGCCCGACTCGGCCTCGGGGAGCTTGCCGACCAGCTGCTGGAAGGCGATGAGGTTGGTGAGCATGCCGAGGTCGGGGTAGCGCTTGACCAGGATCGAGAGCATCGAGACCGGGCCGGCGCCGACCAGGTTGGCGAGGTCGTTGATGACGGGGATCGGCGCGTTGAGCGTGTCGACCACCGGGTTGAGCGGAGCCAGCCAGGAGCGGGCCTGGCGGAACCCGTCGCCCACGGCGTTGTAGAAGGTCACGGCGTCGATGAAGGAGTTCTCGAAGGCCAGGTCGCCGAAGGCGTCCTGGTCCTCGACCCAGGGCAGCGCCAGGGCGCCGACGGTGTCGAAGAACCCGATCTCGCCGGCGAAGGACTCGAAGTAGAGGTCGAGACCGCCGACGCCGTCGGCGGAGGCGTCGAAGCCGACCTCGCGGTCGTAGATCGCCGGGAGGTAGACCCGGCCCTCGTCGTCGCCGGCGTCGCCGGGCACGAGGTCGACGTCCAGGGTGGCGCCGCGCATGCCCGACTCGCCCAGGTCGACGAGCACGGCGGGCATGGTGCCGACCACGGCGTCGACGCAACGGGTGCCGGCCCCGGCGACCGGCACGACGGTGCCGGTCTCGGTGGTCCACTCGTCGGCGCGGCTCCACGCGTGGCAGTCCCCTTCGCTCCACTCGGGCAGCGCGGCGCTCACGGTCGCCGTGAGCTCCGGGTCGGTCGAGCCGAGCAGCAGGAACGGTCCTGTGCCGCGGGTGATGCCCAGCGTGACGTCAAGGGTCCAGGAGACCTCCGTGACTACCGGGGCCACCGTGTCGATGCGCACGCCTGCGGGTCCGGCGTCGAAGGCCGCGTCCTCCGAGGCGGTGCCGGACAGCGTGACGGGGATGGTGATCTCCTCGATGTCGCCGACCGTGTCGCAGCTGCTCACGCAGTCGAGGCTGGCGCTCCCGCCGGCCAACGTCGTGCCGGTGCCGCTGTCGGTGACCTCGGCGAGGGCGTCCTCGAGGGCCGTCACGAGGGAGTCGGAGGAGTCGGCGTCGTCGACGTCGCCCAGCGCGCGCAGCGCGTTGCGGGCCGCGCCGCTGACCTGGCGCACGGCGGTGGGGATGTCGGCGCCGGCGTCGAGGTCGGCACCGACGAGCGGGAGCCGCAGACCGGAGACGTCGCCGTCGAGGGCGTCGCCCAGGGTGCGGTCGAAGGAGCCGAGGCCGTCGGCGAGAAACTGCACCGACAACGGGAGGTCGTCGAGACCGGCGCCGGTGCCGCCGGAGCTGTCGCCGGCCTCCATGGCCAGGGCGACCGTCTGGCCGCCCTCGATCGGCACCGTCGCGCAGGCCGCGGTGGTCGCGGTCGAGGCCGAGGTGACCGGTCCGGTGGTGCAGGTCTGGGCGGACGCGCCGTCGCCGAGGGCGCGGGTGTGGGTGAGGGAGTCGCGGAAGTCGGCGAGGGGCACCCAGGCGTCGTCGCTGCCCGAGGCGGTCGTCGCGTCGATGGCGAGGGCGAGGTCGGACCCCTCGCCGGTGCGGACGGCCGCGGAGCCGTACTCGGCGTCCTTGTCGTCGATGTCGGCGACGGTGCGCTCGCTGATGCCGGTGATGCGCTCGACGGCGGAGGTGCCCTCGGTGCCGACGAAGGACCGTGCGGTGGCGAGGTCGACGCCGAGGGAGATCGAGGCGCTGGAGGAGGAGGCCACCCGCACCGTGACGGGGGTCGGGAGACCGGCGTCGTCGGTGCCGCCGCTGAGCACGCGCAGCTGCGCGTCGCCGGCGACGAGGCGCAGCGGCGCGGGGTCGGTGCGAGGGGCGGTGTCGAGGCCGGTGGTGAAAAGCAGGTTGTCGCCGTCGAGCTCGAAGGAGACCGTGGCGTCGTCGACCAGCGCCGGCACGGCGGCGGCCATCTCCTGCAGGGAGGAGACGGGCACGGCGTCGGCGACCGGGAGGGAGCCGGTGGCCGAGCCCTGCAGCCCGAGGAGCACGTTGTTGAGGCCGATGCGAGCCTGGTTGACCTCCGACGGGATGAGGTCGACCAGCGGGAGCGTCTTGTCGGCGCCGAGCTCCGGGCTGGGCTGGGCGTAGGCCAGCAGCACGGCGGCGAGGTCGTCGAGCAGGAGGTCGCGCAGGGCCTCGGAGTCGCCGTTGATGACATAGGCGTGACCGTCGGCGAAGCCGCCCGCCGCGAGGGGGCCGTCGACGCAGGTCAGCTCGGTGGCGCTGAGGACGTCGAAGGCGGTGCAGACGTTCTGCGTCGGGTCGGTGGCGCCGAGGTCGATGAGCTGACGGGTGACGCGGCGCTGGTCGGCGGCGGCGTCGGGGGCGATCCCGAACTGGGTGAGGAAGTCGGCGGCGGGGTCGGTGAGGGTGCCGTCGCCGCTGCCCTCGCCCATCACGCTGTTGCGCGAGGGCACCAGGTCGAGCAGGCGGAGGTCGTCGTAGGTCTCGCTGGTCGCGACGGTGGGCAGCGCGCCCAGGGCCAGCCGCTCCCAGACGGCGTCGATGGTGCCGCTCGTGCCGTCGTCGCCGATCAGGCGGCTGCCGTCGGCGAGCGGTCCGTCGGAGACGACGAGGCGGGCCTCGGCGCGCAGGGAGACCTCGCCGTCGACCGGGGCGGTCGCGGCCGGGTCGACGGGCTCGGCCCCGTCGGCGGCGGGCTGGTCGTCGCCGGTGTCGAGGAGGTCGGCGACGTCGACGGCGCCGGAGACGCTGCGGTCCTCGCCGAGGGCGACGTCGCCGGGGGTCAGGACGACGCGGGCGGCCTGGTCGCCCGTCTGCTCGAGGGTGTAGTCGTCGCGGGCCACGTCGACGTCGGTCTGCAGGAAGCCGATGCGGCCGGCGAGCTCGACGTCGTCGTCGAAGGAGGCTTGCAGGCTGCCGACCTGCCAGAGCAGGCCGTCGGCGGCGGGCTTGACGTAGGCGACCGGCGCCTCGGCCGGGGTGGCGGACGCCGCGGGGTCGGTGGGCTCGGACGGGTCGGTGGCGGGGGCCGGGTCGAGCAGGCCGATGCCGAAGGTGGCGTTGAGGGTGAGGTCGTCGGTGGTGACCGTGGCGTCACCCGACGGGGGCTCGGTGAGGGCGCCGGGGCGCTCGCCGATGCGGGGGCAGACCCGCTGAGCGCCGTCGTCGACCGACTGGCACAGGCCCGTGAGGCCCGTGAGCGGCGCGAGGCTGGCGGTGCCCCCGGTGGCGACCTGGGTCGTGCGCGCCTCGGTGACCGACTGGGCGACGGCGATCTCGAGGGCGCGGGCCGTCGGGTCGTAGGTCACGGTGCCGTCGAGGCCGAGGTCGCCGACGGCACGGCCGAGGGCCTGCACCGATCCGGCCACGGTGCGTGCGGTGCGCCGCTCCTCACCGCTGTCGAAGGAGACGGTGAGGGTGGGGAAGCCTCCCCCGCCGGTGACGGCGACGTTGGCGGTGGGCGAGGGGCCCACGGTCGCCCCGAGGTCCGCACCGTCGGCGGGCACCACGTCGACGCCGGCGTCGGGCGAGCCCCACGCGATCCGCGGCTCCTCGTCGGGCGAGACGCCCGTGGTGGTCGCCTGGCAGTACTGCACCTGGCCCGGGCGCGGGGCACCGGTGGGAGGAGAGGTGTCGGCCGCGCCGCAGGTGATCGTGGCGGTGGCCTGCTGGGTGAGCAGCGCGATGAGGTCGTCGGCGGGCGAGTAGAGGTCGCTCACGTTGGCGTCGAGGAGCGGCAGCTCGGCGTCGGCGGCGCTCTCGGCGGTGCGCAGCGCCGTGGCGTACTGGGTGAAGGCCGCGAGGGCCTGGGTCTGGCTCAGCGAGGCCAGCACCCTCAGCTCGGACTCGGGGTCGGAGCCCTCGTCGGTGTCGAGGTCGACGACGGGGGTGGCGTAGGGGGGAGCGGCGGGCTCGTCGTCTTCGTCGGCGCCGGGCTCGGGCGCGGTGGGCGCCTGCGGCTCGCGCAGCCCGACCGTGACCGACCCCTGGGGGCCGGTGACGCCGGGGATGAGGTCGGTGGTCAGGTCGAGGTCGAAGGTGACGTCGTCGGCGCCCGGGGGCGTCGCGGTGGCGAACATCTCCGCGGGGTCGCTGAGCTGGAGGTCCTCGGTGGTGAGGGCGCCGCGACCGTTGACGTCACGCAGGTTGAGACCGACGGAGCTGTCGATGAGGCCGGTGCCCGAGGCCTGGGTCTCCACGAAGCCGGCGAGCACCGTGAAGGGCTCGGCCTGCAGCGTCTCGGCGGCGTCGCCGTCGCCACCGGCGCGGGTCCAGACCCGGGTGGTGAGGGGGTTCTCCCCCACCACGGAGAACTCGCGCAGGTCCTCGGCGGTGTCGTCGTAGCGCAGCCGGATGGTGCCGGTGAGCTCACCCGCGAGCTCGCCGGTGAGCTCGGCGGCGCCGAAGCGCACCGTCTCGTCCTGGTAGGTCAGGGCGACGGGGGCCCGGCCGGTGAGGTCGATGCCAAGGGTCCACTCGAGGCTGCCGGCCGGCGCCGTGGGGAGCGGCTCGACCCGCTTCATGTCGAGCACCCCGCCGGACCCACTGGTCAGCACGCCGGGCAGCGTGTCGAGGGTCGCGGCGGGGTTGTCGGCCAGCACGTCGGAGACCAGTCGTCCGAGCGCGGTGTCGAGCTGGAGCACGTCGCGTACAGAGAGGTCGGTGAGCGGCAGGTCGTCGGCGAGGGCGGGCTGCTGGGCCGTGGCGCCGAGGGCGTTGCTGAGGGCCAGCAGGCCGATCCTGATGTCGGAGACCGCCTCCTCGGCAGCGGTGGGCTCCACGGCCTGGGCCGTCGGGAAGGGCGACAGACCAGCAGCCACCAAGGTGACGACGGCGGGGGCTGCGACGCCCCGGGTCAGACGACGGACGAGCGAGGACTTCAGGGACACACCAGGACGCACGACGACTCCACGAGCAGCGACCCGGGGCGATCCCACACCACCCACACATGGTCACGCTGAGTAAAACCGGCGTGCCCCCAGTCGCACCATGGACACTTCACGCACCCGGCACGGTCGATTCGAGGGATTTCTCCTCAAACGACGGACACGGCGTCGCAGGCAGAGGTAAAGAGGTGCCGACCCCTGCACCGGGGGGCGTCAGCCCTTGCGGGCCTTGCCGCAGGTGAAGTCGGCGACCAGCGTCGCCTCCTGACCATCGACCCCGAGGACGGTGGCGTCGACCGAGGCGGTCTCGCCGTCGCCGAGCACCTCCAGCCCCTGGGCCTCCCCAGGCGCGGTGGCGAACGCCGCGTCGCCGATGGCCACGGTGGCGCTGCTGGTGATGTCTCCGCCCTCGGAGAACACCTGCACCGAGCCGTCCTTCCACTCGGCGGTGTAGAAGGCCTCGGGGCTGCCAGAGGGGGGCCTGGTCGACGTGCCCCCACCGCTCCAGCTGGCCTCGACCGCACCGGTGACGGTGAGCTCGACGTCGCAGGCGCGGGTCTCGTCGTCGGCGGGGGCGCTGGCCGAGGCCGTCGGCGACGTCGCGCCGCCCTCGGCGCCCTCCTCGTCGCCGGAGCATCCGACGAGGAGGGCGGAGAGGGCCAGGGCAGCCAGGATCGCGGAAGTAAAACGCATGCGGCGAGTGTGCCACCACTGGTCGGTGCGACACCGGACCGGACGGAGGCGCGTTGCGTGACGCTGGTCGCCCCGTCGCGCCGTCGCCCCGTCGCCCCCGCGTGTCGGCGGTCGCTGCGGTCAGCAGGCCAGCGTCACCGCGTCGCGTGCGGAAGACCTGTCCGCGAGCGCATCGTCGCGCACATCCCGGGCCTCTCGGATGGCGGGGCGGTCGCCGGCGTCGACCGCGGCCGCGAGGGTAGCGCGCGCCTGGACGACGGCCGCACGAGCCGCGCGCAGGGCGTCACGAGCCGCCACACAAGCCGGTTCGAACTGCCGGAAGGCCACCGTGGCGGACTCGCCCCGGTTGCCGGCCGCGTCGACCGCGCGGACGGCGAACACGTGGCGACCCGGCGTGGTGGCCAAGGCCACCGGGCTGCTGCAGGCGCTGAAGGCGTCCTCGTCGAGGGAGCACTCGAAGCCCACGGTCTCCTCGTCCGGCGAGGAGAACGCCACCTCCGGAGCCGCGCCCACCCGCTGGCCGTCGACCGGGAACCCGATGGACGCGCTCGGAGCAGTGACGTCGGGGACCGGGTCGGGCACGATGTCGAGCACGAAGGTGCGACTGGCCGGCTCCCCCACGTTGCCGACCCTGTCGGTGGCGCGGACCGCGAGCGTGTGGGCGGCGTCGGCGAGGCCGGCGATGTCCACGGTGTAGGGGCTGGCGCACTCGGTCCAGGCGGCAGCGTCGATGCGGCACTCCTTGAGGACCGTGTCGGGATCGGCCGAGTAGAACGCGTAGCGAGGAGCCGTCGTGACGACCGCGCCGCTCTCGGGCCCCTCGTCGATGATCACCCGAGGCGCCGAGGTGTCCGGCACGGGCGCCGGCGGATCCCACTCGCAGGAGGGGTCACCGGTGACCAACAGACCGGCCGAGATCGACAGAGCTGCGATGCGGCGCGTGCTGCGAGCACGGGCGAGAGAGCGGAGGGAGAGGCGCACGGCAGTCCTTCGGTGAGCCGACTCCGAGCAGCCGGGCGAGATGTGTGGTCTCATCCTCGACCTCGCTCTGGCTGCTCCGCAGGCTTTACCGCAAATCGGCTCAGGATGCACAAAGTGCTGCCACCCAAGGCCCAGGAGCAGCAGAGATGGGCGCGCCTGGGGGTGGCGGGCACCCCATTCACTACAGTGGCGGGCGGCGGTCCGGACCATTCTGAAGCAGCGGCAACAGAGAATGGCCCGGACCGTCCTGGCTTCCCGCTCGTAGGCGGCCCCGAAATGCCCACCGGGGCGCCACACCGAGGTGCGGCGCCCCGGTGGAGCAGCCGGTGGACCGTGGTCCTGATCGAGCGACCAGGCAGTCCGGACCATTCTCAAGCAGCGGCAACAGAGAATGGCCCGGACCGCGTCTGGGTCTCCCGGCCGTGAACGACCGTGGTGGAGAAGTGAGGCTTACGCCTCGGGGAGACTCACCCCGGAGCGGCTGTCGCCGCCGCTCCGGGGCTCATCCCGTGGTGACTGCGGGTCAGCGGACCCGGGTGACGTTCGACTTGGCGAACTTGGTGTCGACCGTCTGCTGCACCTTGGCGACGTAACGCGAGAACCGCTTGCCGTTGGTGTCCTTCACGTTCTTCTTCACGCTGCCATCGGCACCGAGGACGGCGCGACCGACCTGGACCTGGTCACCGTTGGCCTTGATGCGGAAGAACTTGACGACCGCGCCCTCGGCGATGGCCTTGCCCGTGGTGACCTGGAGACGGTCAGCCTTGGCGCCGTTGTTGTTGGCGCTGAGCTTGGCGCGAATCTTCTCGCGAACCGGGGGCTCCACGATCGGGTCGCCGAAGGTGACGGAGTCGCTGGCCTGGCTCTCGGGGATGACCTCGCCGCCGATGTAGCCGATGGCGGTCACGTTGGCGACGCCCTCGGTCGCACCCTGGAAGACGTAGTTGACCTGGCCGTCCTCTCCGGTGGGGTTGGTGGCACCCGAGGTGTCGTCCTGCACGTCGCCGGGGCCGGCACGCAGGAAGTCGACGTCCTGCAGCTCGATCGGCTCACCGTTCTGGTCGATCGCGGTGTAGGTCATGATGACCGTGCTGCCGACCGGGACGCGGTCAGCACCCTGCTGCGAGAGCGTGAAGGTGCTGTTGGCGAAGTCCACCTCGTAGAAGGTGACCGTCGGGCCCTCGCCCTCGATGTCGACGGGAGCATCGTCAACGTTGCCGTCCTCGTCGATAACAGACGAGGGAGCGTCCACCCAGGTACCCACGGGGGTGACGTCGCCCGCCGCGGTCGGGAACACGAAGAACTCGGCGTTCCCATCGACCAGGTCGGTCGTGACGGAGCTGTTGTTGCTGACGCCGTCACCCTCGACCTCGATAGCGACCTCAACGTCGTCAACCGGGTTGCCGAACTGGTCGGTCGCGGTGACGTCGTAGGCGACGTTGTCGGTGGTCGGAGCGAGCGGGAGCACACCGGACTGCTGGAAGCGGTCGTCCGAGAGCGTGATGACCACGTCGCCGCCGTTCAGCGGGGCGGTGGAGCTCCAGTTGACGTCCTCGGTGTCGGAGGCGTCGGCGCCGGCGACCGTGGCGGTGACGGTGTCCTCCGCCTCGCCGTCGTCGTCGAAGTCCTCCGAGCGCTCGATCGCCACGAGGAACGACGCGACGCCGTCCTCGTCGGTGACGACCGTGATGGACTGGCCGAGCGACTCGAGCTCGCCGGTCTCGTCGCCCTCGGCCGGAGTGGCGTCCTCTTCGTCACCAGAGGTGAAGAAGGTGTCGCCGTCGACCGTCAGGGTGACGACCTGGTTGGCGACCGGGTTCTCGTCCTCGTCGAGGACGAGGACCTCGCCCTGCTGGGCGGTGCCGGGGGTGCCGGGCTCGCCGTCGACGTCGGTGTCCTCGTCGTCGCCCTCGGCAATCTCGCCGCCGATCTCAACGGTGGTGCCCTCAGCGGCCTCACCCTGAGCGAAGACCACGTCCACGGTGTTGATGGCACCAGCGTCGTTGGTCTCCGGGGTCGTGTCGACCGCGCGGCTCTCGGTGTAAGCGGCCGTGTCCGCGGTCACGGTGCCGGTCTCGGTGGCCTGGTCGCCGATCTCGGCGGCCGGGTCGTCGAGAACAGCGGAGAACTCGCCGTTGGCGTTGGTGGTGACGCGAATGTTGGCGGTGTCGACACCGGTGGCGCGGTCGAAGACCGCGTCGCCGAGACCGTCAGCGTTGTAGCTGAGGTCGACCGGACGCGCGGGGAGGCCGGGGCCGTCGCCGTTGTCCAGGGCGAGCGAGCCCGCGATGGTGACCTGGCCGCCGGCCGAGCCGGCGATGCGGCCGTCGTTGGTGGTGCCGTCGAAGGTGATGACCGCCTGGCCTGCCTGGACCTCGAGGACCTCCGAGACCGGGACAGCACCCTCGCCCGTGGTGGGGTCGGCGACAGCACCGGCAAAGAGGGTGTAGGTGCCCTCGAGGCGGTTACCGTCCTCGTCCTCAAAGGTCGGCAGCTCGATGGTGGCGAGGCCGTTGGTCGCGGGGACCTCCTCGGTCTCCTCTTCGGCGTCGGCGGCCGGGAAGCGGTCCGACTCACCGTCGAAGGAGGTGAACTCCCAGTAGTACTCGACGGTCTGGTCGCCCTCGAGCTCGGCGCCGCGCTGGTCGACGATCTGGACGGTGATGTCGTCGGCGTCGTACTCGTCGTAGTCGAAGATCGCACCGTTGTCCGACTCGGCCTCGAGGGCGTCGGCAGCGGGGACGTACTCCTCGACGACGACGTCGGCGGAGCGCTTGTCGCCCACTGCGGCCGAGTACCCGAAGGCGTCGGTGGCGTCAGCGTAGTAGTAGACGGTGCCGCCAGCCTGGTCGAAGGTGGCCTCACCGTTGGCGTCGGTGAACTCGGCCGCGCCGACCCCGGTCGCGTTCGAGGGGAGGACCCGGGCGCCGGCGATGGGCGCGCCGTTCTGGTCGAGGACCGTGACGGTCACCTCGGCGCCGTCGGCGTTGGCGTCGCCGGCCTCAGCCGTCACCGTGGTGATGGTCTGGCGGTAAAGCGCGAAGGCCTCGGTGTCATTGGTCGCGTCGGCGGCCTGCACGAGGATCTGGTTGTTGGAGGCGGTGAAGTCGTAACCGGTGATGTCCAGCACGCCGGCCCACGCACCCGACTCAGCGTCGGTGTCGTCCGCAGCGAGGGTGGATTCCACTAGCTGCTCGCCCTGCACGAACTCGCTGCCCTCGGCAAGGCTGCCGTCGAGGAAGGAGAGAGTGGGAAGCGACTCGGGGTCAGAGGACGTGCCCTTGACGATCACCGGGTTGCCGTAGGGACGGGCCTCGTAGGGGCTCTGGAAGACGCCGAGGGCGTCACCCTCGGTGATGTTCGTGGTGGCCAGGTTGTTGTTGACCTCAACCGGAGCCGACTCGTCGATGTCGTTGATGTTGGCGGCGGTGAACTGGCCGTCCGCACGAATGACGACGTTGTCGGCGCCAGCGATGCCGGAGGGGTTCCACTCGTAGGAGAAGACGCCGTTGTCGTTGCGGTTTACCGTCGCGATGGGCGTGAAGACCGGCTCGTCGACGGTGTTGTCGAGGGTGTAGGAGAACGTCACCGAGGTCACGTTGGTGCCGCCGAGAGCGGTCAGACGGTAGGTGTTGTTCGTGCCATCGTTGTTGGCCGAGATGTTGCCGGGCTCGACGAGGTCGACCGCGGTGTTCGCGAGGTCCGCGGTGAGGGGCTCCGCGTTGGCGATCGCGGGGACACCCGTGATCGCGAGGGCGGCGATGGCCGTGGTGGCCAGTCCCCGCTTGATGCCGCTGCTGTTCATGTGGAGATGTTCCTTCCGGAAGGTGAAGTGAGCCTCCGACACCTGCCGGATGACTCGCCAGGTCCCCGCTGGGACCCGGGCCCAGGCCTGCCGAGCAGACCCAAACAACGAGGACCTTAGGAAGGTAAAGACTTCGGCACCCCCATTTATGTGTACCGAAATTTGATCCGCAATAACTATGGCGCCGCTCCGTCGTTGTGGTTCCTGAGACGGAGCCCGAGGTGCTCCCTTACCTTTCTCCTGCACGACGACGTGAGGAGCACGATCAACCATGGGCGTTGCGTCCCCCCCGACGCGCTCACCGCAGCGACAGACCCCTTGCCACCAGGGCTCAGCGTGACGGGCCGCCGACGCGGCCGTCCGCAGCAGATGCCCGACGACCCCAGCTCGTTGCGCTCGCGCACCTTCGGCGCTTGGCCCCGAACCGCCTGGCTGCTGGCCACCTCGCGCATGCTCGGCAGCGACCTGGAGCTGGCCAGTCGCTCGGCCTTCGTGGAGAGGCTCAAGGGACTCGGCCTGGCCGCCGACCTCAGCCGCGTCAGCCGCTGGGAGTCGGGGCAGCAGGCCGTGCCCACCAAGGTGGTGCTCGCCTACGAGCAGGCCCTCGGCCTGCCGTCGGGCTCGATCCTGGCGACCTCGCGCAGCCTGCTACGCAACTCCGCCTCCACACCCCCGCCGCCCGAGCGGGCGTCCTACGGCGACGAGGACACGGGCCCGCTGCTGGTGCAGGACCTCCTCGAGCGCGCCCTGGCCGGCGACGCCCTCTGCGGCGGGGAGTGGCTGCAGCTCGCGGTGGAGCTGGCCCGCTTCGACTACTTCTTCCTCATGGCCGACTCCTGGCAGGTGCTCTGCGGTCGGCTGGTCAACGAGCTCTCGCGCACGATGGGCATCGACCACCTGCGCCGCTACGAGGCCTGTGTGACCCTCATCGGCCACGACATCGCGCGCCCCCACATGCTCCACGCCCTGGGCTCCTGGCTGACCCACCCCGACGTGCAGCTCGCCGCCCCGGCGGTCTCGCTGCTGCGCGAGATCCCCGACTCCCCGGCCGGCGACCTCGTGCTGCGGCTGCTGCACAGCGACAACGCCACCCTGCGCGAGGCCGCCGTCGGCGTCGCCGCCGGCAAGGCCGCGCGGGGCCACTTCGACACCTTGTCGCTGCGCAAGCTGGAGAAGGTCGCCGCCCGGCGCCTCGACGCCCACGAGACCACCCGCGCCGCGGTCGACACCATCGACCTGGTCGCCCACCTGCCCGACGACGGCTTCGAGCGGGTCATGCGCGGCCTGCGCGACCCGGCCAAGCGGCCCCGGCTCCAGCACACCCGCGACAAGGGCCTGCTCCTGCCGGCCCAGCACATCAACCTGGTGTGCCGCACGATCGCCGGCCAGGCCCAGGCCATCACCCCCACCGCGCGACCGGCCGAGCCCGACGCCCTGCTGGAGAAGCTGGTCAAGGAGCTGCTCTTCCACGTGCACGGCGTGCGCCGCCGCATGGCCGGGCGCGTGCTGGCGCTCAGCCCCTACGGTCCCGCGGTCGCCGACGCCTGCGTGCCCCTGGCTGGCGGGGTCAACGAGGTGCTCGCCGCCCGGGCCTGGGACTCCCTGCTCGTGCTGGGCCATGGCAACCGGCGTGACGAGGTCGTGGCGCTCGCCGTCGGCGAGCCCCGCTCCGGTCTCCAGGGCGAGGCCCTGGTCAGCGTCGGGCTGGGCCAGCGTCACCTCGACGAGGACGAGGCCGAGAAGCTGCTCGCCGTGGCCCGGGAGACCCCCCATGCCGATGTCAGGGCCTCGGCGGTCTTCGCGCTCGGCATGGCGGGCCCCAGCCACGTGGCCGAGGTGGCCCGGGCCTCGGAGGAGTCGGCCCGCGCCGCGCGCTGGTGGGCGGCCACCGGGCCGGCCATCTACGACGCCGACAGCTCCTCGGGCCCTACCGCGAGCGCTGTCTGAGCCCGCCGGGAGATCGATGGGGCACGAGTCGGCCTCGTCCGGACCGACTCGTGCGACCGCGATCACCCCTGCGGGTGGAACGACCACCCGGACGTGGTGAGTTCACTCGCGACAGGTGCCAGAGAACAGGCTGAGAGCCCTGCGGGGAACCGCCCGTCGGGGTGGGGACCGGCCGGTGACGCGCCGCCGAGGCCCGCGGCCGAGGCGACCGACGGGCGGCACGGCGCCCGTCGTACGGTCCGGCGGGGGATGATCAGCGCGTGAGCGCCACTGCCCCCGGACCCGTCCCCGGACCCACCGGCCCGAGCCTGCCCGTGCCCGACGGCCTGGTCGAGGCCTTCTGGGCCTACGAGCGGGCCCTGATGGCCGACGACGTCGAGACCCTCGACCGGCTCTTCGCGCACGCCTCCACCACGCTGCGCGGCGACGCCGCCGGGCTGCTCGTGGGCCACGACCAGGTCAGCGCCTTCCGCCGCTCGCACGGCCGCGCGCCGCGGCGACGGATCGTCCAGACCCACGTGCAGGTCACCGACCCCGACCACGCCCTGGTCGTCGCCGTCACCGAGCTCGAGCGCGGCGGCCGCGGTCAGCAGACCCAGCTGTGGGCCCGCGGCGCGGACGGCTGGGTCGTCACCGCCGCCCACGTCTCGGCGCCCGCCCCCGCCCTCGACAGCCGCATCTGGCGCGTCGTCGGCGACCCCCTCGTGCCCGGCGCCGCCGGCGGCCCGCTGGCCGGGGAGAGCCTCGCGGTCAAGGACCTCTACGCCGTGGCCGGCCAGGTCGTCGGCGCCGGCAACCCCGCCTGGGAGGCCGCCGCCCCCGTCGAGCGCGGCGACGCCCGCGTCGTCGACCTGCTCGTCGAGGCCGGCGCCTCGGTGCGCGGCATCGCCCGCACCGACGAGTTCGCCTACTCCCTCGCCGGCACCAACCACCACTTCGGCAGCCCGCCCAACCCGCGGGCGCCGTACCGCGTGTCAGGGGGCTCCTCCTCCGGCTCGGCCTCCGCGGTCTCCCTGGGGCACGCCACCATCGGTCTCGGCACCGACACCGGCGGCTCGATCCGCGTGCCGGCGGCCTACCAGGGCCTCTACGGCATCCGTACGACGCACGCCGCCATCGCCACCCACGGGCTCCTCGCGCTCGCGCCGAGCTTCGACACCGTCGGGTGGATGACCCGCGACGCCGACCTGCTCGCCCTCGTCGGCGAGGTGCTGCTGCCCGACTCCCCCGGCGGCTCGAGCGACCTCGTCGTGGTGCCCGAGCTTCTGGGGCTGGCCACCCCGCCGGTGCGCGCCGCGGTGGAGGGCTGGATCGGCGACCAGGGACTGGTCGTGCGGGAGAGCTGGCCGCTCGGGGAGCTCGACGCCTGGCGCCGCGCCTTCTCCACCTGGCAGGCCTGGGAGGCCTGGCAGGTGCGCGGCGCCTGGCTGGCCGAGCGGCTCGACACCCTCGGCCCCGACGTGCGCGGCCGCTTCGCCGCCGCCTCCGCGGTCTCGCGCGCGGAGGCCGACGCCGCGCAGGCCGTCGTCGCCGGGGCCCGCGCCCGGGTGCGCGAGCTCGTCGGCGACCGGGTGCTCGTGCTGCCCTCCGCGCCCTCGGTCGCCCCGCTCGTCGGCGAGGACCTCGGCCGCGTGCGCGAGGCCACCCTCGCCCTCACCTGCCTGGCCGGCCTCGGCGGCCTGCCTGCCGTGTCGCTGCCCGTCACCACCAGCGACGGGCTGCCCGCCGGCGTGTGCCTGGTCGCCGGCCCCGGTCGCGACCGCGACCTGCTCGCGCTGGCCGCCAGCCTCGCCGGCTGAGGACGGGCGCGACGGGGCCACAGCGGCCGGGTCGTCGCAGTCGGGTCGCCGTAGCCGGACGGGCACTATCGCTGTCCGCCCCGGCGGCAGCCGGATAGCGGCCCGCCACTGCGCGGCGCTCGGCCGCACGAGGTCGCCGAAGGGTCGACAGTGCCCGTCCGGCTACGCCGGCACCCGGGGGGTCGCCCGGGCGGCGACGCGGGCGTGGACCGCGCCGAGCAGGGTGGCGAGGGCGACGAGGCCGCCGGCCACGACCAGTCCAGCGCCGAGGTGCCAGCGCAGCAAGGCGGCCCCGGCGGCGGCGCCGAGCAGGATCAGGGCGACGGCGAGCACGCGGCGCCCGGAGCCGCCGCCCTTGCCGCTGCCGAGCACCGAGTCGGCGGCGAGGCCGGTGATGGTCGAGGTGACCACGACGGTGGTGACGTCCTTGACCGCGATGAAGCGCGCGGTGGCGGCCTGCACCCCCATCGCCGCGCCGAGGGCTGCGGTGACCGGCAGTGCCACGGCCCGGGCGGGGGTCTCACCCGGGGTCTCGCCGAGCACGAGCAGCAGCGTCCCGAGACCGGCGCAGACGACGGCCACCGCGGTGAAGAGCAGCGTGGTGCGCGCGGTCCACGCTCCGCCCGCGCGGCGCAGCACCCGCCCGCCGAGCGCCGCGCCGGCCATGAAGGCCGCCAGGGCCACCACGGGCCCGAGCACCGGGAGGTCGTCGGCGCCGACGATCGCCATGCCGAGGATGACGACGTTGCCGGTCATGTTGCCGGTGAAGACGCGGTCGAGGCCGAGGTAGCCCACGGCGTCGACGATGCCGGTGGTGAAGGTCAGCACGAGCATGAGCGCCAGGTGCATGCGCTCGTGCGACACGGCGGCGAGGCGGGAGGTCACCGGGTCATCCTCGCGGGGCGTGCGGGTGGGGGTGGGTGGCTGGGTGGTGTCGAGACGCTCGCTGGCGTGGTCCCTGAGGAGCGAGCGCAGCGAGTGTCTCGAAGGGCTCGCTCCTCAACCACCGTGGCGGTCGGGTGGTTTCGAGACGCTCGCTGGCGTGGTCCCTGAGGAGCGAGCGCAGCGAGCGTCTCGAAGGGCTCGCTCCTCAACCACCGTGGCGGTCGGGTGGTTTCGAGACGCTCGCTGGCGCTCGCTCCTCAACCACCGTGGCGGTCGGGTGGTTTCGAGACGCTCGCTGGCGCTCGCTCCTCAACCACCGTCGGAGTTCCGCTCGCTCCTCAGCCACCCGAGGGCGGGTCAGGAGCAGGAGTAGCACTCGGTGTCGCGCAGGTACTGCAGCAGCACGGCGGCCTGGGCGCGGGCGCCGGCGGCATTGGGGTGGGCGGGCACGCCGACGGCGGGGTCGTTGACCGAGGGGCCGTAGGTCTCGGCCCAGCGGGTGACGGGGTCCTGGCACAGGTCGTGGCCACCGGTGTGGCTGAAGGTGTCGACGAACTCGGCTCCCCCGCGCCGCGCGGCCCGCTCGACCATGCGGTTGAGCTGGCGGAACTTTGCGGCGATGTAGGCCATGTCCTCGTCGCTGGCCGGCACGGTCGGGTAGCAGCCGTGGTCGGGGATGACGTCCATGTAGTCGAGCACCAGCACGCGGGCGCGCGGGGCGAGCCGGTGTACGGCGCGGAAGGCCCGCACGAGCTTGATCTCCGAGGCGCGGATCTGCTCGGCCAGCTGGTCGGTGCCGCCGGCGGTGTACTTGGCCTTGCAGCCGCCGAAGGGCAGGCCCGCGCCGGAGTCGGTGAGCGGGTTGTCGACCGGCAGCACCCCGAGGCAGTCGAGGCCCGCCGAGGCGATGCCGGCGTCGTTGCCGCCGATGCCGATGGTCACCAGCTCCGTGCGGCGGGTGAGCCGGTCGAACTGCGGCGGGTTGGTGCCGCCCAGCGGCAGCCCGGTCTGCGGGCGGCGGAAGTCGCGGGTGGTCGCGGAGCCGCAGGAGGCGTCGCGGAAGCGGTCGGCGCCGAGGGCCTCGGCCACGATCTTGGGGTAGTTGTGGTGCGACTGCGCGCAGTCGACCGGCACGTGCGTGGTGTCGGGCACCCCGTCGCGGTTGACGAGCACCACGTCGGCGGTCCAGGAGTCGCCGAGGGCGACGTACTCGGTCAGCGACGGGAGCCGGCGCCGGTCGGGGGTCTGCGCCGCCGGCGTCCGGCTCGCCTCCTGCGCCGTCGTCGCGACGGTCGCGGCCGCGGTGGGCGCGGCCTGCGCGTCGGACCCGGCCAGGGGCGTCACGCCCGGGGTGAGCAGGGCCGCGGCGAGCGCGAGCGCGGCGAGGGGGACGGCGGGCACGAGACGGCGCGAGGACCTCATGCGGAGACCAACGTCACACGCCCGCCGAGGTCACGCCCGGATCCGGGGTCGGGCGGCGCCGGACGTCAGGCCGTACGCCGCTCCCGCGGGCCCGCCAGCTCCTGCGCGGCGCGGGCCAGGTCGTCGACGCCGGCGGCGAGCCACTCGGGCCGGTCGGTGGCGAGGTCGAGGTGGAAGCCCGACAGCGACGCCTCGACCAGCGTGACCACGCGGCGCACCTTGCGGGGCGGGGCGCCGCAGCGCACGAAGTAGGTGCGCAGCGCGGCCGCCCACCGCTCGTTGGCCGCGCGGGCCTCGGAGAGGTAGGGCTCGTCGCCGATCAGGCCGGTGGCCGCCGCCTGGCAGTAGGCGGTGAGGCAGCCGTGCATCGGCTCGTCCTGGTAGGTCTCCCAGAGCCGGTTGACCCCCGAGCGCACGGTGCGGGCGGTCGGGAGGGCCTCGACGATCTCGATGGCGCGCTCGGTGACGCGCGTGATGACCGCCGAGACCAGGCCGTCGCGGCTCTCGAAGTGGTAGATCAGCATGCGGTCGCTCGTGCCGATCGCCGCGGCCACCGGGCGCAGCGTCAGCCCGGTCAGACCGTGCTCGAGCACGTGGTCGGTGACCTGGTCGAGCAGCTGGGTGCGTCGGGACATCCCTCGAGTGTAGCGATCGCTACGGATCGGGCGCCCTCGACCTCGGGCCGACGGCCGCCACCCGTCCAGCACCCGTCAGGGGCTCGCCCCCATGGAGCGAGCCCCTGACGCCGGCGGTCAGCTGACCGGCGGCGCCGTCACGCAGGCGACGATCACGGTCACCGAGTAGGCGGTGGAGCCCTCGGTGATGACGCGCCACGCGGTCGCGGGGCCGCCGCTCTGGAACATCCCGCTGCTGATCAGCCGGAAGTCGGGGCCGGTGGTCCCGCCGAGGAGGTAGCCGCCGCCCGTGGGCACCTTGCCGGACGGGCAGCTGGCCACCGTGGTGGTGCCGCCGCCTGACTGGGACGTGGTGGCGCTGACCTGCTCGTAGCCAGAGGCGCCGGCGGGGCCGGCGACTCCCTGGGGACCCTCCTCACCCTGGATGCCTTGGATTCCCTGGATCCCCTGCAGGCCGCGCTCACCCGTGGCACCGGTCAGGCCGCGCTCGCCCTGAGGGCCGGTCGCTCCGGTGTCGCCCTGCGGGCCCTGAGCACCGGTCTCGCCCTGCGGGCCCACCAGCAGCGCGCCGTCGGCGAAGTCGGCGGCCTGGAGCGTGCCGTCCTTGATGTCGACGGACTTCACGCCGTTGTCGCGCAGGTCCACGCTGCGCACCCGGTTGTCGATGATGTCGACGCTGCGCACCATGCCCTGCACCGCGGCGTGGGCGGTGCCGGAGCCGATGAGCACCGCCAGGCAGAGGCCGGAGGTGACGTTGGCGAAGGTGAGTCGCGAGCCGATCGCACGGGCGGAGGGACGGGAGGGGAGGCGCATGGTGGTGCCTTTCGGACGAAGCGCCCGCGAGCGCGGGCGGGTCGGGTAATCGCCCACACCCTGCTGAAGGGCGGCCGGAGCCGACCGGGACTCGCGCGGCTCTTTACCGTCCCACCGCAGTCTTAACCGGCGCGACTAGACCAGTCGACGCCCGCCGGCCGGCATCACCGCAGCGCCGCGCGCTGGGCGGCGACGACGGCGTCCATGGCCGGGCGCGCGGAGCGGGCGAGGTGGGGGAAGCCCAGGAAGCCGTGCGGCATGCGGTGGAAGTCCTCGACACGGGCGGGGACACCGGCGGCGGCTAGCGCCTCGGCGTACCGCACACCCGAGTCGTGCAGCGGGTCGAGCCCGGCCACCACGACCAGCGCCGGGGGCAGGCCTCCGAGGTCGGGCGCGAGCAGCGGGGAGAGCCGCCAGTCGGAGGCGTCGACCGCGGTGGGGCCCGGCTCGGGCAGGTAGTGGTCCAGGAAGACCTCGAGGTCCTCGAGGCTGACGACCACGCCGTGGTCGTTGGCGGCGAAGGAGTCGTGCTCGCGCAGGGCCTCGGTGAGGTCGGTGGCGGGGTAGAGCAGCGTCTGGTGGCACAGCCGCGGACCGCCGCGGTCGCGGGCGAGCAGCGCGACCACCGCCGCGAGGTTGCCGCCGGCCGACTCCCCCATCACCGCGACCCGCTCGGGGTCGGCGCCGAGCTCCGCGGCGTGCTCGACGGCCCACAGCAGCGCGCCGAGGCAGTCGTCGAGCGCCGCCGGGAACCGGTGGGTCGGGGCGAGCCGGTAGTCGACCGAGACCACCACCGCGCCCACCTCGCGGCACACCACGCTGGAGGCCCAGTCGCCCTGCCGCGCGCTGCCCAGCACGAAGCCGCCGCCGTGGAAGGCCAGCACCAGCGGGCGCCCAGCGGCCGGACGCGGCCCGGGCGGGGTGTAGACGCGCAGGGGCACCTCGCCGTGGGCGGCGGGGTACGCCGTCGTCCGCACGACCACCCCCGGCTGCACCCGCCCCAGCACCCCTCCCAGCACCCGGCCGACGGGCCCGCGGTCGGGCAGGGCGAGGGCCTGGACCCGCTCGAGGCGGGCGGGGTCCATGCGCGCGACCGAGAACGACGGGCTGGCGCGCATCACCGCGTCGACCAGGCGGATGCCCGGGGTGAGTCGCGGGCGAGGGGTGGGCACGCAGGGATCGTAGGTCGGCGGGGTGGTGGTTTCGAGACGCTCGTCGCTGGCGCTCCTCCCTCCTCAACCACCGAGGCCCCACGGTGGTTGAGGAGCGAGCGCCAGCGAGCGTCTCGAAACCACCCCCACCCGACGAGTGGTTTCGAGACGCTCGTCGCTGGCGCTCCTCCCTCCTCAACCACCGGAGGCCGTCGCTGGCGCTCCTCCCTCCTCAACCACCGGAGGTCGTCGCTGGCGCTCCTCCCTCCGCGAGCACCGCGACGGGCTACTCGGGGAGCGGCTCGGTGGGGAGGTCGCCGAGGCCGGCGAAGGCGTCGAGGTGGGGGGTGACGTCGCCGCGCACGGTCCAGGAGCGCAACTGGTCGGCGGTGCGGCGGCTGGTGAGGGCGCGAAAGAGGTCGAAGCCGGAGGCCTCCAGCCGCACGGGCGCGTCGTCGGGGTCGACCCCGCCGTCGCCGCCGTGGCTGCACCAGCGCCAGCCCTCGGGGGCGGGGTCGACCAGGGCGATGGGGGGGAGGTCGGCGACGGCGTCGGCGAGCCGGCCGGCCATGCGCCGGCGTACCTCCGCCAGGCCGGGGGTGTCGCGCCCGCCGGGCTCGCCGACGGCGCCGCGCAGGTCCTGCTCGTGGATGACGACGTCGTTGAGGGGGCGGCTGCCGTGCTCGCCCATCCAGGCCACCAGCCGCGGGGCGACGTCGTCCCACTCGGCGACCAGCTCGGCCACCGAGCGGCCCCGGCGCCGGTCGACGTGGGCCTGGGTCCAGGCGGGGTCGTGGTCCTCGGGCTCGTCGCCGTCGAGCACGTCGACGGGCAGACCGACGACGTGGCTGAGCAGGTCGCGCACGGTCCAGTCGGGGCAGGCCGGCACGTGGCGCTGCACCTGCTCCTCGTCGAGCCCGGTCACCAGCGCTCGCACCCGCTGCCGCGCGACCTCCCACTGCGACACCGGGTCGGCACCCGGGTCGGCACCCGTGTCGGCGCCCGTGTTGGTCAGGTCCTCGCCACCAGCCACGTCGGCCTCCTCCTCGTCGTCCCTGCACGCCGTCAGGGGCCCACCACCCCCGCGGCCGGCACGCCCAGGGTCCTGCCTATCGGCGCACCGGGCCGGCCAGGAACCCCCGCCCGGGTGACCCCGGACGCCTCCCCGCGCCCGAGGGGACGACTCACGTGACGTGTCCCTCAGATTGGCCCTCACCCATCGTGGGTAGATCATGGAGCGACAGTTCCTCCGGGGGGAGGTTTCGCCGTGCCTGCAGGAGGAACCGCACGATGATCGAGACAGTTCGCCGCGCACTGCGCTGGCGGTGGCCGTGGATGGTGCTCGTGCTCGTGCCCGTCGCGGTCGTGGGCATCTGGTGGGTCGAGGCCCAGCCGACCCGCGCCGAGGCCGTCAGCGTCGTCGGCGTGACCCCGGCGTCGGTGGAGTACGCCAACCCCGACCTGGTGCAGCTCACCGTCAACCGGTACGCCGTGCTGCTCGCCTCGCCCACGGGGCTGCAGGGCGTCTCCGACGACACCGGCATCGACGTCGACGAGCTCGAGCGGGCGGTCTCGGTCGAGTCCAGCCTCGACTCGGCCAACCTGCGCATCGTGGTCGACGCCGCCACCGAGGAGCGCGCCGAGGAGATCGCCGACGCGGTCGCCGCCCACGCCCGGGTGCTCGGCGCCGACGACGAGGCCACCGACGTCTCGGTGCTCTCCCCCGCCGTCGTCCAGGCCCCGCCGCTCACCGCCTCCAAGCGCGTGCTCGAGGCCGTGCTCCTGCTCATCGCCCTCGTGGTCGCCCTGGGCGCGGCCTGCGCCGTGGAGCTGGCGCGCCCCCGCATCCGCACCGGCGGCGACGCCGAGGCCGCCACCGGCGCCATGGTCGTGGCCGGCATGCGCCGCTTCCCCCAGCCCGGCCTGCTGCGGCGCAACGTCGTCAGCGACGACGAGGTGCTGCGCGCCGCGCGCGCCCTGCGCACCGGCCTGCTGGCCAGCGAGCGCAGCGCGCCGAGCGGCCCGATCTGCGTGCTCGGCAGCGAGCTCGGCGCCGGCGGCACCACCATCTCCTTCCTGCTCGCCCGCTCGGCCAGCGACGCCGGCGAGGCCGTGCTGCTCATCGACGGCGACCTCGAGGGCACCGGCCTGAGCAAGCACCTGCTGCTCCCCCAGGACGTCGGCCTCGACGACGTGCTTGCCGGTCGCGCCGACCTGGAGGCCGCCATCGACCGCGAGGGCCGCGTGCCCGTCGTCGGCACGCGCCGCAAGCTCGGCTCCGACGCCCTCACCGAGCGCCGCCTCGGCGAGGTGCTCAAGGAGGCCGCCGGCTCCTGGGAGCGCGTGATCGTCGACGCCCCGCCGGTCGGCAGCCAGGGCGCCGACGTCGTCGGCCTCCACGCCGCGTCGGTGCTGCTGGTCGTGCCGCTCGGGGCGCCGGTGCATCGGGTGCGCCGCGCCGCGCGGCGCCTGGCCCGCCACGGCATCCCCGTGCGCGGCGTCGTGCTCAACCGTGCGCCGCGAGGGGTCGTGGAGTCGATGCGCACCGTCGCGACCGTCAGCCACGCCGATGGCTGAGCCGCAGCCCGCCACCACCGGCTCCACCGCGGCCCCCGGTCGCCGCTCGCCGCTGCGCCCGTCGCGCTCGACGGTGGTGCTGATGTACCACGGCTTCTGCACCACCCGTCGCGCCGACGACCCGGAGAACCTCTTCGTCGAGGTCGCCCGCCTCGAGGAGCAGATGACCTGGCTGCTGGCCCACGGCTGGGAGGCGCTCGACCTCGACGGCTACCGCGACGTGCGCGCCGGACGCCGCTCGGGGCACCGCACCGTCCTGGTCACCATCGACGACGGCTTCGACTCCGTCGCCGACCTCGCCGCGCCGGTGCTGCACCGGCTCGGCGTGCCCGCGGTGCTCTTCGTGCCCTCGGGCCTGGTCGGCGCCACCGCCACCTGGCTGCCCGAGCCCGCCTCCAGCCCGCTGCTCCAGCCCGAGCGGCTGCGCGAGCTGCCGGCGCGCGGCGTCGAGATCGGCCTCCACGGACGCGACCACCGCGACCTGCGGGGCATCGACCCCGACGAGCTGCACCGCCAGACGGCGCTGGCCCGCGCCGAGCTCGCCGACTTCCTGGGCGCCCCGGCCGCGCGGTGCGTGCGGTCCTTCGCCTACCCCTACGGCGCCCACGACCGCGCCGCCCGCGACGCCGTCGCCGCGGCCGGCTTCCTGGAGGCCTTCTCGGTCTTCGACGACGCCGGGCCGATGGCGGTCTCCCGCGTCGACGTCAACGCCACCGACACCCTGCGCTCCTTCCGGGTCAAGCTGATGCCGCAGTACCGCCGCGCCTGGCGCGCCCTCGAGAGCGCTCCCGCCCTGCGCCGCCTGGTGCACAAGGTCACCACCCGCACCCCCAACCGCACCCCCGACGGCCCGCCCGAGGCCGCGCCCACCGCCGTGCCGAGCGAGCCCCCCGTCGCCGAGGCGCCGGCCACCGAGGCGCCGGAGCAGGCGGCCTCGGAGCCGACCCCGATCAGGCGCCCGCCGCGCACCGGCGCCGCCCCCACGTCCACGGCCACGCACCGGACCACGACCCAGCGCGCGGCCTTCGCCTCCGCCCCCGAGCCCGACCCGTCGACCGGCACCACCCCGCCGGCCGACGGCAGGGGGCCCCGGGGATGACCACGCTGCTGCCGGCCGCGCCCGCGCGACCGGCCCGCGGACCGGCCTTCCTGGGGCCGCTCCGGCCCCTGGTGCCGCTCCTGCCCGCCGCGCTGACCACGCTGGCCTGCGTCGTGGGCTGCGTGGTCGGCGGGATCGCCGCCGGTCTGCTGCTGGCCGAGCTCGGCGTGCGCTTCGGCCCGGCCGCGGTGGTGGCGGTGGTCGTGGCCACCGGCCTGGCCGCGGTGGTGCCGCGCCGCCCCGAGACGATGCTCGCGGCGGTCGGGCTGACCCTGCCGCTGGGCCCCGTGCCGGTCGGCCCCGTCGAGGTCGTGCAGCTCACGGTGGCCTTCGCCGTGGTCGCCCTGCTGGGCCGCGCCGCGCTGACGCACGGGCTGCGGCTGCCGGCCCCCGCCCTGGCGGTGCCGCTGCTGGCGATGCTGCTCAGCGCCGCGCTGGCCACGCCGCTGGCCCGCGGCAGCGACGTGGCCTTCAGGCTCGACGTACAGCTGCTGCTGCTGGTGCTGCTCGCCGTGGCCGCCGCCAGCGCCCTGCGCAGCCGCCGGGCGCTGGTGCTCGTCACCGCCTCGACCGTGGCGGGCGGGGCGGTCGCGGCCGGCTGGGCGCTGGTGAGCTCGGGGCCCTCGACAACGTTCTACGGCGGCGCGGTCGTGAGCGGCCGCGCCCAGGGCGTCTTCTCCCAGCCCAACGAGCTCGGCCTCTTCAGCGCCGTGCTGCTCGTGGTGGCCATCGGCTTCGGCACCACCGCGACCTCGCGCCGCCAGCAGCTGCTGTGCCTGGTGGCCGGTGGGCTGCTGGCCGCGGCGCTGGCGCAGTCGCTCTCGCGCGGGGCCTGGATCGGGGCCGTCGCCGGACTCGTCACGCTGGCCCTGCTCAGCCCCCAGGCGCGCCGCCCGATCGGTGCGCTGGCCGGGGCCGCCCTCGCGGTCGTGGTGGTGCTCCAGCTCGCGGGCGCCGGCATCGCCGAGGCGCTGCTGGCCCGCCTCGACAGCGTGCTCAACGCCAGCGACAACCCCTACGACCAGCGTGGCCAGATCTGGGCCGAGGCGCTGCGCCAGCTCGCCGAGCGCCCGGTGACCGGCCAGGGCCCCGGCGGCTTCCCCTACGCCGCGCGCGGCCTGAGCGGGGAGGGCATCGTGCTGGAGATCGAGCACGCCCACAACCTCTTCCTCGCCGCGGCCAGCGAGTACGGCGTGCCGGGCCTGCTCGCCCTCCTCGCGCTCATGGCCGGTGTCGTGGTGACCGCGGTGCGCGCCACGCGGCTGCTGGCCGCCGGGCCGCACCCCCGCGACGCCGGCGTGCCCGTGGCCCTGGCCGCCGCCCTCGTGGCCGTGGTGGCCCACGGCATGGTCGACTACCCGCTGCGCAACGCCGCCGTGGTCACCACCGTCTTCCTCGTCGTGGCCCTGCTGGGCGCCTGGCACCTCCACGGGGCCGACGTCGCCGCGCCGCCCGCGCCCGACCCCGCCCGGGCGCCCGACCTCCACCTCGCCGACGTGCCGGTCGTGGCCGTGCACCCCAGCCTCGTGCCCACCCCGGCCGGTCTCGCCGCAGCCGCCGCCCGCGGCGCAGG